>JAPSIJ010000127.1 GCA_031178805.1 Cellulomonas sp.
CGCGGCCTGGCCGAGCTGATCGCCCAGCGCCGCACCCAGCTGGTGACCGTGCAGTCGTTCCAGGACACCTTCAAGGGCGACCTGCTGGGCGTGCCGAAGATCGTGTGGATCTTCGCGGTCGTCGCCGTGGCCGGCTGGTTCCTGCTCAACCGCACCACCTTCGGCCGCCGCACCGTCGCGGTCGGCGGCAACCCCGAGGCCGCGCGCCTGGCGGGGATCAACGTCAAGCGGCACACCATGCTGCTGTACGGGCTGGCCGGCCTCACCGCCGGCATCGCCGCGGTGATGATGCTGGCCCGCACCGGCGCCGGCTCCTCCACCAACGGCATGCTCTACGAGCTGGAGGCGATCGCCGCGGTGGTCGTCGGCGGCACCCTGCTCGCCGGCGGCCGCGGCACCATCGTCGGCACCGTCCTCGGCGTCCTGATCTTCGCGACGCTGATCAACCTGTTCATCCAGAACAACCTGGACTCCTCGATCCAGCAGGTGGCGCGCGGCGCGATCATCATCGTCGCGGTCCTCCTGCAGCAGCGGTTCACCACCCGCACCCCGCGCTCCACCTAGCCGCGGCCCGCGCCGCACCCCGGACCCACCCGATCCACCCCTCGCCAGGACGCCGCCCCCGCGGCGCCCACGGCACCGCACACCCACCGCCCGCTGGACATCGTCGAAGGAGATCCCATGTCCGCACTCCGCCCGCGCCGCCGCCGCACCCTCGCGGCCGCCGCCGTGCTGTCGGTCGCGTTCCTCACCGCGTGCACCTCCAACGCCCCCGCCGAGGAGGACGAGGGGGGCGGTGGCGACACCGCCGCCCAGGCCGTCTCGGACAACGACGAGGCCGGCGAGCAGGTCGTCATCGGCTTCTCCGCCCCCGCGGCCGACCACGGCTGGATGGGCGCCATCACCTCGGCCGCCGAGGCCGAGGCCGAGAACTACGAGGACGTCGAGCTCCGGGTCGCCGAGGGCACCAACGACGTCAACCTGCAGATCAGCCAGATCGAGCAGTTCATCAACGACGGCGTGGACGCGATCGTGCTGCTGCCGTTCGACGGCGGCGCGCTCACCGACGTCGCCACCCGGGCGATGGAGGCGGGCATCCCCGTCATCAACGTCGACCGCGAGTTCTCCAGCCCGTTCGCCTCGCGCGCCACGGTGCTCGGCGACAACTACGGCATGGGCGTCTCGGCCGGCACGTACATCTGCGAGCAGCTGGGCGACGACCCGGACGCGGTGGTGGCGGAGATCGCCGGCATCGACTCCCTGCCGCTGACCCAGGACCGCAGCCAGGGCTTCGCCGACGCGCTGGAGGGCTGCGGCCTCGAGGTGAGCAACCGCGTCGCCGCGGACTTCACCGTCCAGGGCGGCGAGCAGGCGGCCGCGAACCTGCTGCAGGCGGCGCCCGAGATCGACGCCATCTGGAACCACGACGACGACCAGGGCGTCGGCGTCATGGCGGCGATCGAGAACGCCGGCCGCGACGAGTTCTTCCTGGTCGGCGGCGCCGGGTCGGCGAACGTCATGCGGGAGATCCAGAGCGGCGACTCGGTGGTGCAGGCCACGGTCATCTACCCGGCCACGCAGGCCGCGGACGGGATCAAGCTGGCCCGGCTGGTCGCGCACGAGAAGTCGCTGAGCGACCTGTCCTCGTCCAGCGTCCCGCGGACCGTGCAGCTGTACGCGCCCGTCGTGACGGCGGACAACGTCGACCAGTACATCGACTCGGCCTTCGAGTCCTGATCCGGGTGGCGACGGGGCCGGCCGTGCAGCCGGGCCGGCCCCGCCGCGCCCACCCGAGGAGGGTCTCGTGACCGACGGGACGACAGCCGCGCCGCTCGGCGTCGGCATGGTGGGGTACGCGTTCATGGGTGCGGCGCACTCGCAGGCGTGGCGCACGGCCCCGCGGTTCTTCGACCTGCCGCTCACCCCGGTGATGCGGGTGCTGGGCGGCCGGGACGCGGCGGCGGTGAAGTCCGCGGCGGAGCGCCTCGGCTGGCAGGACACCGCCACGTCGTGGCAGGAGCTCGTCACGCGCGACGACGTGGACCTGGTCGACGTGTGCACGCCGGGCCACACGCACGCCGAGATCGCGATCGCGGCGCTCGAGGCGGGCAAGCACGTGCTGTGCGAGAAGCCGCTGGCCAACACGATCGCGGAGGCCGAGGCGATGGTCGCCGCGGCCGAGGCGGCCGACGCGCGCGGTGTGCGCTCGATGGTGGGCTACACCTACCGCCGGGTGCCGGCCGTGCAGCTGGCCCGCCAGCTCGTCGCGGACGGCCGGATCGGCACGGTGCGGCACGTGCGCGTGCAGTACCTGCAGGACTGGCTCGCCGACCCGGCGACGCCGCTGTCCTGGCGGCTGGACAAGCAGGCCGCCGGCTCCGGCGCCCTGGGCGACATCGGCTCGCACGCCGTGGACCTCGCGCAGTTCATCACGGGGGAGCGGCTGACCGGCGTCTCGGCGCTGCTGGAGACGTTCGTGCACGAGCGGCCGGTCGCGGCCGAGTTCTCGGGGCTGCACGGCACCGGCGGCACGGAGCGCGGCCCGGTCACCGTCGACGACGCCGCGGTGTTCCTGGCGCGGCTGTCCGGCGGCGGGCTGGGCGTGTTCGAGGCCACCCGGTTCGCCGCGGGCCGCAAGAACGCCATCCGCCTGGAGGTCAACGGCGAGCGCGGGTCGCTGTCGTTCGACTTCGAGGACATGAACGTCCTGCACTTCTACGACGCGACGGAGGACGCCGCGGTCGCGGGGTTCCGGCGGATCGTGGTCACCGAGCCGCAGCACGCGTACGTGGCGCAGTGGTGGCCGGCGGGGCACGGGCTCGGCTACGAGCACGCGTTCACGCACCAGGTCGTGGACCTCGTCGGCGCGATCGCGGCGGGCACTGCGCCCACGCCGACGTTCGCCGACGGGCTCGCGGTGCAGCGGGTGCTGGACGCCGTGGAGCGCAGCGCCGCCGACGACAGCCGGTGGGTGCCGCTGGGCTGAGCCCGCCGCAGCAGATCTTGTCCGAGGCGCCACCACGCAGGGGGAGGAGGTGGGGACTGCGCCACCGGCCGGCAACGACGCCGGTCGCATGAGGAGGCCGGGCCCCGGACCGTGGGGACGCTGCGGAACCCGACCTCTGTGACGACACTCCAGAGGAGCTGCATCACTCATGAATCGTACGCAGCCGCGTCAGCATCGCGGCAGACGAACGGTGGCCGTCACCCTCGCGGGTGCGCTCGCCGTCACGGGGATGGCGCTCGGCGCCGGCCCCGCCCTGGCCCACGACGGCGTGGACCACGGGGCCGAGCCCGGCGCGGACGCCGCGCTCGACTGGGACAACTACGAGAAGACCACGCTGACCAAGGACGTCGGCGAGCCGCTGGACCTCGCCGTGCTGCCCGACAGCCGGGTGCTGCACACCGCGCGCAACGGCGACGTGCGCCTCACCGACCCGAGCACCGGCGTGACGAAGATCGTCACCAGGATCCCGGTGTACGCGAACTCGGAGGACGGCCTGCAGTCGATCGGGCTCGACCCCGACTTCGAGGAGAACAACTGGGTGTACCTGGTGTACGCCCCGCCGGGGAACACCCCGCCCGGGTCGGCGCCCAACACGCTGCCCGCCGGGCAGGACGAGTCCTACTGGGACCAGTGGGTCGGCGTGAACCGGCTCTCCCGGTTCCAGTGGACGGGCGAGGGCCTGGACCTGGCCTCCGAGCAGAAGATCCTCGACGTCGAGGTCCAGCGCGGGCAGTGCTGCCACGTGGGCGCGGACTTCGACTGGGACGCCGAGGGCAACCTGTACCTCGGCACGGGCGACAACACGCCCGCCGGCACGCCGGGCGCCAACGGCTTCGCGCCGAACAACGACGCCCCGGGCATGAACCCCGGCTTCGACTCCCGCCGCGGCGCGGGCAACACCAACGACCTGCGCGGCAAGATCCTGCGGATCCACGTCGAGGAGGACGGGTCGTACACGATCCCCGAGGGCAACCTGTTCCCCGAGGGCACGGAGAAGACCCGCCCGGAGATCTTCGTGATGGGCGTGCGCAACCCGTTCAAGCTGGACGTGGACCCGGAGACCAACTCCCTGTCCTGGGGCGACTACGGCCCCGACGCGACCAGGGCGGCGGCCGAGTCCGCCGGCCGCGGGCCGATGGGCCTGGTCGAGTGGAACGTCGTCAGCCTGGACGACCCGCACAACTCGGGCTGGCCGTACGTCACGGGTGACAACTCCGCGTACAACGACTGGGACTTCGCCACGAACACCCCCGGGGCGTTCTTCGACCCGGAGAACCTGAAGAACGAGTCGCGGTGGAACACCGGCCTGGTGGACCTGCCGCCGGCGCGGCCCGCCACGCTGTACTACGGCGACTCCCCGGGCGACCAGCCGTGGGACGAGCTGGTGAGCTTCGGGGCCGGCAACGGCCAGGGCCCGATGGGCGGCCCGGTCTACCACTACCCCGAGGACGCCGGCCCGGACGCGTTCCCCGAGTACTGGGACGGCAAGGCGTTCTTCGGCGAGTTCTCCCAGGACTACATCGCGGCGTTCACCGTCGACTGGGACACCTTCGAGGTGACCCACATCGAGGACGTCACCCCGAACGCGGCGATGACGGCCGAGGGCTGGCCGCCGATCGACAACCCGATGGACATCGAGTTCGGCCCGGACGGGTCGATGTACGTCCTCGACTACGGCGACGGGTTCTTCCGCGCCAACCCCGACGCGGGCCTGCACCGGATCACCTACGCCGAGGGCAACAAGGCGCCGCGCGCGGCGTTCACCGCGACGCCGACGTCGTCGTCCTCCGCGCCGCTGACCGTCGCGTTCGACGCGTCGGGCTCCTCGGACCCCGAGGGCAGCACGCTGACCTACGAGTGGGACTTCGACGGCGACGGCACGTTCGACGCCACCGGCGCCACGGCGAGCTACACCTACACGAGCATCGCGGCCTACACGGCGCGGCTGCGCGTGACCGACCCGGAGGGCAAGTTCACGCTCACCTCCCGGGCGATCTCGGTCGGCAACCAGGCGCCCGAGGTCACGGTCGCCTTCCCCGAGAACGGCGGCTTCTTCACCTGGGGCGACGCGGTGCCGTTCCAGATCACCACGCAGGACGCCGAGGACGGCACGGCCACGGACTGCTCGCGCGTGTCCTGGACGTACGGCCTGGGCCACGACGAGCACGCCCACCCCGAGGTCTCGGGCACCGGCTGCAAGGGCGCGTGGAAGACCGACCCGAACTCGCCGGAGCACGGCCCGGGCGCGCTGCTGTACGGCGCGGTCGTGGTCACCTACCGCGACGCGGGCGCCAACGGCCTGCCCGCGGCGACCGGCGAGGCCACCGTCCGGCTGAACCCGAAGGAGCAGCAGGCGGAGCACGCCACCCGCACCGGCGTCACCGTGTACGCCGACGAGTCGGCCCTCGCCGGGAACGCCGTGCGCGGTCTCGGCACCGGCGACAGCCTGCGGCTCGGGCCGGTGAGCTTCTCCGGCATCGACGGGGCCGTCGTGCGGGCCTCCGGCGGCGGCGAGGTCCAGCTGCGCTGGGGCGCCGCCGACGCGGCGCCGTTCGCGACGGCGACCATCCCGGCGGGAGCCGGCTGGAAGGACGTCGCGATCGAGTTCGACGCCCCCGAGGGCACCGGCGACCTGTTCGTCACCTCCGGGGACGATCTGGCCGTCGACGCGATCACGATGACGGGCGCCGGCGTCGCCGACGTCACCGCCCCGACCGTGGCGCACACCCTGGCCCCGGCGGCGCCCACCGGCGCCGGCGGCGTCTACACCGAGCCGGTGCGGTTCGCCGTGCAGGCCGTGGACGACGGGGCGCTCGCCAGCGTGCAGTACTCGCGCGACGGCGGCACCACCTGGGTCAACCTGGCCGCGAACCAGCAGTACGGGGTGACGTTCTCCGAGAGCGGCACCTACGACCTGCGGTACCGGGCCACCGACACCGCCGGGCTGGTCTCCGAGACCGGCCAGGTGGCGTTCACGATCGACCTCGACGCCCCGGAGGAGCCGACCGTCGGCACCACCACCACGGCGTCGGTCGCCGCGGCGCGGGTGCCCTACGGCGCCCCCGGCGCGGTCACGGTCGCCGTGGTCGCCGCCGAGGGCACCGCCTCCGGCGAGGTCGTCCTCACGGTCGGCGACACCGAGGTCGGCCGCGGCACCCTGGGCGCGGACGGCACGGCGAGCATCGCGCTCGACCCGGCCCTGGGCGTCGGCACCCACACGGTGACGGCCTCCTTCGTCGGCGGCGAGACCTACATCGGCTCGACCGGCACGGTGCGGCTCACGGTCGCCCGGACCACCTCGACGGTCACCGCCACGGTGTCGCCGAACCCGGTCAAGCCGGCCGTCGCCGCCAAGGCCACGGTGCAGGTCACCTCGGCCACCGGCGCCGTCGCCGGCGGGGACGTGACCGTCACGGTCAAGCGCAACAACGCCGTGGTCGCCACGCTCACCGGGACCCTCGACGCCTCCGGCGCGAGCGTCGTCTCCCTCGGGCGCCTGCCCGAGGGCACCTACAAGGTCGACGTCGCCTACGGCGGCTCCGCCGGCATCGCCGGCAGCACCACCAGCACCACCCTCACCGTCCGCAGCTGACCGCGCGCCGGCCGCGCGGGCCGGGTCCCACGGACCCG
>JAPSIJ010000128.1 GCA_031178805.1 Cellulomonas sp.
CCCCCGGTGCGGGGACGGGGCGCGGCGGTGGCGCTCGCCGGGTCAGGCGCGCAGCGCGGTGGTCCCGGCGGTGACGGGCGCCGGCAGCTCGGTGCTGCCGCCCAGGTAGGTGTCGACCGCCGCGGCGGCGGCCCGGCCCTCGGCGATCGCCCACACGATGAGCGACTGCCCGCGCCCGGCGTCGCCGGCGACGAACACGCCGGGCACCGAGGTCGCGAAGTCGTCCGCCCGGGCGACGGTGCCGCGCGGGGTGAGGTCGACGCCGGCCTGCGCGACGAGGTCCTCGGTCTCCGGGCCGGTGAAGCCCATCGCGATGAGGACCAGGTCGGCCGGGATGTCCCGCTCGGTGCCCGGGGCCGGGACGCGCCGGCCGTCGGGCAGGTACTCGGTCGTGGCGAGGCGCAGGTGGGTGACCTGGCCGTCCTCGCCGCCGACGAACGCCACGGTGGACGCCAGGTACGCCCGGTCGCCGCCCTCCTCGTGCGAGGAGGACACCTCGAACAGCACCGGGTCGGTCGGCCACGGCTGGTTCGCGGGCCGCTCGACCGGCGGCTGCTTGCCGATGGCCAGCGTGGTCACCGACGCCGCGCCCTGGCGCAGGGCGGTGCCCACGCAGTCCGAGCCGGTGTCGCCGCCGCCGATCACGACCACGTGCTTGCCGGCCGCGTCGATCGCGTCCGGGACGTCCTGCCCCGCGACGAGCTTGTTCGACCGCGCCAGGTAGTCCATCGCCGGGTGGATGCCCTCGAGCTCGCGCCCGGGCAGCGGCAGGTCGCGCGGCACGGTGGCGCCGGTGGCGACGACGACCGCGTCGTACCGGGCGCGCAGCTGCGCCCAGGTGATGTCCCGGCCGATCTCGACGTTCGCCCGGAACCGGGTGCCCTCGGCCGCCATCTGCTCCAGGCGGCGGTCGATGTGCCGCTTCTCGAGCTTGAAGTCCGGCACGCCGTAGCGCAGCAGGCCGCCGATGGCGTCGTCGCGCTCGTACACCGCGACGGTGTGCCCGGCGCGGGTGAGCTGCTGGGCCGCCGCGAGGCCGGCGGGGCCGGAGCCCACGACGGCGACGGTGTGCCCGGTCAGCCGCTGGGGCACCTGCGGGTGCACCAGGCCGCGGTCGAACGCCTCGTCGATGATCGAGACCTCGACGTTCTTGATCGTCACCGCGGGCTGGTTGATGCCGAGCACGCACGCCGACTCGCACGGCGCCGGGCAGATCCGGCCCGTGAACTCCGGGAAGTTGTTCGTCGCGTGCAGCCGCTCGATGGCGTCGCCCCACTGACCGCGCCACACCAGGTCGTTCCACTCGGGGATCAGGTTCCCGAGCGGGCAGCCGTTGTGGCAGAACGGGACGCCGCAGTCCATGCAGCGCCCGGCCTGCCGGGTGACGAGCGCGGCGGCCTGCGGGTCCTGGCCGGCGGTGCGGTGCTCGTGCACCTCGCGCCAGTCCATCAGGCGCAGCGCCACCGGACGGTTCGCGGGCAGCTCGCGCTCCCGCACCTTCATGAAGCCGCGGGGGTCAGCCACGAGCCACCTCCAAGATGCCCTCCCAGACGCCGGGCGTGCTCGGGTCCAGCCCGTCCGCCTCGGCCTTCGCCAGCGCGGCGCGCACGCGCGAGTACTCGGTCGGCCGCACGCGGGTGAACCGCGCGCGGGTGCCGGCCGGGTCGCCGAGCAGCTCGGCGGCCACGCGGGACCCCGTCTCCTCGGCGTGCCGCCGCAGCAGGTCCAGCACGAGCGCCACGTCCTCGTCGTCGAGCGGGTCCAGGCCCAGCTCGCCGACCGCGACGCCCTGCACGTTCACGCGCTCGGGCTTGAGGTCCAGCACGTACGCCGTGCCGCCCGACATGCCCGCCGCGAAGTTGCGGCCGGTGCGGCCGAGCACGAGCACCGTGCCGCCGGTCATGTACTCGCAGCCGTGGTCGCCCACGCCCTCGACGACCAGCGTGGCGCCGGAGTTCCGGACGCCGAACCGCTCGCCGACGACGCCGCGCAGGAACATCTCCCCCGACGTCGCGCCGTAGCCGATCACGTTGCCCGCGATGACGTTGTGCTCGCCGGTCAGCACCGCGTTGCGGTCGGGCCGCACCACGATGCGCCCGCCGGACAGGCCCTTGCCGACGTAGTCGTTGGCGTCGCCCTCCAGGCGCAGCGTGACGCCGCGCGGCACGAACGCGCCGAACGACTGCCCGGCCGAGCCGGTGAGCCGCACCTGGATCGTGTCGTCGGGCAGGCCCTGGCCGCCGTACCGGCGGGTGACCTCGTGCCCGAGCATCGTGCCGACGGTGCGGTTGACGTTGCGCACCGGCAGCTCGATCGTCACCGGGCGGGCGTCCTCGAGGGCGGGAGACGCCATCGCGATGAACTGGTTGTCCAGCGCGCGGTCGAGGCCGTGGTCCTGGTCCTTGGTGTGGTGCAGCGCCGAGCCGGGGGCCGGCTCCGGCACCGCGAGCACCGGGGCGAGGTCCAGGCCCTGCGCCTTCCAGTGGTCCACCGCGGCGCGGGTGTCCAGCAGCTCGACGTGGCCCACGGCCTCCTCGATGCTGCGGAAGCCGAGCTCGGCGAGCAGCTCGCGCACCTCCTGCGCGATGAACTCGAAGAACGTCACCACGAACTCCGGCTTGCCGGTGAACCGGGACCGCAGGTCCGGGTTCTGCGTGGCGACGCCCACCGGGCAGGTGTCGAGGTGGCAGACCCGCATCATGATGCAGCCGGACACCACCAGCGGTGCCGTGGCGAAGCCGAACTCCTCGGCGCCGAGCAGCGCGCCGATCACCACGTCGCGGCCGGTCTTCAGCTGGCCGTCGACCTGGACCACGACGCGGTCGCGCAGGTCGTTCAGCACCAGCGTCTGCTGGGTCTCGGCCAGGCCGATCTCCCACGGGGTGCCCGCGTGCTTGAGGCTGGTGAGCGGCGAGGCGCCCGTGCCGCCGTCGTGGCCCGAGATGAGCACGACGTCGGAGTGCGCCTTGGCCACGCCGGCCGCCACGGTGCCCACGCCGAACTCGCTGACGAGCTTGGTGTGGATCCGGGCGCGCGGGTTGGCGTTCTTGGCGTCGTGGATCAGCTGCGCCAGGTCCTCGATCGAGTAGATGTCGTGGTGCGGCGGCGGCGAGATCAGCCCGACGCCCGGCGTCGAGTGCCGGGTCTTCGCGACCCACGGGTACACCTTCGGGCCGGGCAGCTGACCGCCCTCGCCCGGCTTGGCGCCCTGGGCGAGCTTGATCTGGATGTCGTCCGCGAACGTCAGGTACTCCGACGTCACGCCGAACCGGCCCGAGGCGATCTGCTTGATCGCCGAGCGGCGCTCGGGGTCGTGCAGCCGCTCCGGGTCCTCGCCGCCCTCGCCGGTGTTCGACTTGGCGCCGAGCCGGTTCATCGCGATCGCGAGCGTCTCGTGCGCCTCGGCCGAGATGGAGCCGTAGGACATCGCGCCGGTGCTGAACCGCTTGACGATCTCGCTGACCGGCTCGACCTCGTCGACCGGCACCGGCGGCCGGGCGCCCGTCTTCAGCTCCAGCAGGCCGCGCAGCGTCATCAGGCGCTTGGCCTGGCCGTCGACGCGCCGGGTGTAGTCCCGGAACACGTCCATCTGGCGGGTGCGGGTGGAGTGCTGGAGCTTGAACACGGTCTCCGGGTCGAAGAGGTGCTCCTCGCCGTCCCGGCGCCACTGGTACTCGCCGCCGGTGGCCAGGCGGCGGTGCGCCAGCCGGTTGCCGTTGGTCGGGTACGCGTCGGCGTGCCGGGCCGCGACCTCGGCGGCGACGACGTCCAGGCCGATGCCGCCGAGCCGGCTGGTGGTGCCGGTGAAGTACCGGTCCACCAGCGGCTGGGACAGGCCGATGGCCTCGAACACCTGCGCGCCGCGGTAGGACGCGATGGTGGAGATGCCCATCTTCGACATCACCTTGAGCACGCCCTTGCCGAGCGCCTTGATCAGGTTCTTCACGGCCTGCTCCGGCGCGACGCCCGGCAGGTAGCCGTTCTTGGCGAGGTCCTCGACGGTCTCCATCGCCAGGTACGGGTTCACCGCGGCGGCGCCGTAGCCGATCAGCAGCGCGACGTGGTGCACCTCGCGGACGTCACCGGCCTCGACGACCAGCGACACCTGGGTGCGGGTGTGCCGGCGCAGCAGGTGGTGGTGCACCGCGGACAGCAGCAGCAGCGACGGGATCGGCGCGCGGTCGGCGTCGGAGTCCCGGTCGGACAGCACGAGGAAGCTGACGCCCTCGTCCACCGCGCGGTCGCACTCGGCGAAGATCTCCTCGAGCCGCTCCTCCAGGGCGGCGCCGCCGCCGGCGACCGGGTACAGGCCGCGGACGATCCGGGTGCGGAAGACGCCGGCCATCGCCGGGTCCTTGTGGATCTTGACGATCTTGGCCAGGCCGTCGTTGTCCAGGACCGGGAACGGCAGCACGAGCTTGCGCGCGTGCAGCGGGGTGTCCTCCAGCAGGTTCGGCTCGGGGCCGATCGCGCCGCCGATGGACGTGACCAGCTCCTCGCGGATCGCGTCCAGCGGCGGGTTGGTCACCTGGGCGAACATCTGCGTGAAGTAGTCGAACAGCATCCGCGGCCGCTGGGACAGCACGGCGACCGGGGTGTCGGAGCCCATCGCGCCGAGCGGCTCCGCGCCCGCGGCACCCATCGGGGTGAGCAGGATCTTCAGCTCCTCCTCGGTGTACCCGAAGGTGCGCTGGCGGCGGCGCACGGACGCCGAGGAGTGCGCGATGTGCTCGCGCTCGGGCAGCTGCTCCAGGTAGACGGAGTTCTCCCGCACCCACTCGGCGTACGGGCGCTGCGCGGCGAGCTCGGACTTGATCTCGTCGTCCTCGACGATCCGGCCCTGGCGGGTGTCCACCAGGAACATCCGGCCCGGCTCGAGGCGGCCCTTGCGGACCACGGTCGCGGGGTCGAGGTCGAGCACGCCCGCCTCGGACGCCATGACGACCAGGCCGTCCTCGGTCACCCAGAACCGGCCGGGGCGCAGGCCGTTGCGGTCCTGCACCGAGCCGATCAGCGTGCCGTCGGTGAACGTCATCGCCGCCGGGCCGTCCCACGGCTCCATCAGCGAGGCGTGGTACTCGTAGAACGCGCGGCGGGCCGGGTCCATCTGGGCGTGGTTCTCCCACGCCTCCGGGATCATCATCATCACCGCGTGCGGCAGCGACCGGCCGGCCAGGTGCAGCAGCTCCAGCACCTCGTCGAACGAGCCGGAGTCCGAGCCGCCCGGCGTGCAGACCGGCAGCAGCGGGGCGAGGTCGCCCAGCAGCTCCGAGCGCAGCGTGCCCTCGCGCGCGGCGACCCAGTTCCGGTTGCCGCGGACGGTGTTGATCTCGCCGTTGTGCGCGACCATCCGGAACGGCTGCGCCAGCGGCCACGACGGGAACGTGTTCGTGGAGAAGCGCGAGTGCACCAGCGCCAGCTCCGAGGCGTACCGCGGGTCCGACAGGTCCGCGAAGAACGGCTCCAGCTGGCCCGTGGTGAGCATGCCCTTGTAGGTGAGCGTGCGGGCGGACAGCGACGCGAAGTACACGCCCAGCTCCCGCTCCGCGCGCTTGCGCAGCCGGAAGGCGCGGCGGTCCAGGTCGACGCCGGCGAGCTCGCGCGAGGGGTCCGCCACGACGAGCTGGCGGAACACCGGCATGGAGGCGCGGGCGGTGGGGCCGACCAGGTCGGCCGTCACCTGCACGTCGCGCCAGGCGAGCACGTCGAGCTTCTCCTCCGCCGCGACGGCCTCGACGGCGCGCACGGCGACGGCGCGCTCGGCCTCGTCCTGCGGCAGGTACGCCATGCCGATGGCGTAGTGCCCGGCGGGCGGCAGCTCGGCGTCGACCACGTCGCGCAGGAACGCGTCCGGGATCTGCGTGAGGATGCCGGCGCCGTCGCCGCTGTTCTCCTCGGCGCCGACGGCGCCGCGGTGGTCGAGGTTGAGCAGGGCCGTCAGCCCGGCGTCGACGATGTCGCGGCCGGGGGTGCCCCGCAGCGTCGCGACGAACGCGAAACCGCAGGCGTCGTGCTCGGCAGCGGGGTCGTACAGACCAGGCTGCTGCTGCACGGCGGGGGAAGCACCGAGACGCAGTGGCGACGCGGGCATCAGCACCGTCCTCACAGACCCGGGAGCGGGCCAGGTAGAGCAATGGGGGGAGGCTGGGACGTCATCGGCCCGGGCTACAGGTGTGGCGACGATACCTGCCGGAAACACAGGCACTCACATCGCGAGAAGTGAGGTGGGTCACACCGGCGGTGCCCCGCGGTCAGCGGGTCGTGCCGTGCTCCGCCACCTCGTCGTCCTGGGCTGCAGATCCGCCCGTGCCGACGACCAGAGGGGTGGTCTCGCGTCCTGGATGGCGACGTCCGACGACCACGAACGCTACCAGCGCGCCGAGACCCACGATGATCGACGTCCACACGTTGAGCCGGAACGGGCCGATCATCTCCGCGGGGTCGATCCGGAGCAGCTCGATCCACAGCCGGCCCACCGTGTACACGACGACGTACAGCCAGAACACCCGCCCGTGGCCCAGCCGGAACCGGCGGTCCAGCCAGATGATCAGCGCCGCCCCGGCGAGGTTCCACAGCAGCTCGTACAGGAACGTCGGGTGGAACAGCGTGCCCGGCTCGTAGCCCGCCGGCAGGTG
>JAPSIJ010000129.1:0-3539 GCA_031178805.1 Cellulomonas sp.
TCCACCGCCACGACGTCCGCGCCGGCCTCGAGCAGGCCGAGCGTCAGGGAGCCGAGCCCGGGGCCGATCTCCACGACGCGCTCGCCCGCGACCACGTCGGCCTGCCGGACGATCTTGCGGACGGTCCCGCCGTCGAGCACGAAGTTCTGGCCCAGCGTCTTGGTCGGGCGGATGCCGGCGCGCTCGGCGAGGGCGCGGATCTCGGCCGGACCGAGCAACGGCCCCGCCGCGGGTGCGACGGGGCCGGTGCTGGAGGACATGCGGGCGAGCCTACCGGGCCGCCCGTGCCCCTTCGTGCGGTGCGGTGCTCAGCCGAACAGCCGCGGGCCGCAGTGCGGCCACTGGCCGGCGCCGGAGCGGTTGTAGAGCATCTGGGCCCGGGCGGTCTGCTCGTCGGCGGAGGCCTGCGAGGGCAGCCCCGTCCCGCCGACGGCCTGCCAGGTGCCCACGGAGAACTGGTACAGCCCGTGGTACTTGCCGGTCGAGGACACGGCGGCCGGGTTGCCGCCGGACTCGCACGCGGCCAGCGCGGCCCAGTTCAGGCCCGCGGCGTCGCCGCCGCCGACCGCGGGGGTGCCGGCACCGGTCGCGCCGGCGGCCGGGGCCTGCTGCACGACGGGCTTCTTCTTGGTGCCCACGTTCGTCACCTGGTCGACCGGCGCCTGCGTGACGCCGTCCGACAGCGGCTGGCGGGCGGTCTCGACGCCGTCCACGGTGGTGACCCGCTCGACGACGGTGCGCACGCCCGGCACGCCGGCGGTGGTGACCTCGGACTCGCCGACGTACATCGACGCGTCCTGCTGCTCCAGGGCGTTGAACGGCACCTCGTGCGTGGTGGTGACGTCCTGCACCACGACGCGGTTGACGACCACGGTCACGCGGTCGCCGCTGTGCTGCACGCTCACGCGGTCCAGCGCGGTCAGCTCCACGCCCAGGGCGTCGAGCGCCTCGGCCACCGTGGTGCTGCCGTCCGGGACGGTGAGGGTCCCGCCGTCGACCTGCACGGCGGCGGGGCCGTCCAGCGTCAGGTCCAGCGACAGGTCGGGGCGGCCGCCGTCGGCGGACCGGGAGGCGACCAGGCGCACGTCGTCGCCGCGGGCGGCCAGCATCTCCAGCGCCTCGTCGGCGGTCAGGGCGGTGGTCCACACCGTCTCCTCCGCGCCGTCGGCCTGGATGGTCACCTGGCGGGCGTGCCGCACGACGACGTCGACGCCGTCCTGCAGGGCGCCGGAGGGCGAGACGGTGTCGCGGGCGCCGAGGTCGAGCTCCTGCTCGGCCAGCAGGCCGTCCACGCTGCCCGAGAAGGTGGACACGGTGGTCGTGACGCCGTCCACGTCGAGCGTGACGGTCTTGTGGGCGTCGGCGACGGCGACGCCGCCCGTGGCCAGGACGACCACGGCGGTGGCGGCGCCGATCAGGCGGACGCGGTTCCGGCGCGGGCGGGGCGCGTCGGTGGGCTCGGTGCCGGCGGCGGGGGCGTCGGTGGTGTTCCGGACGACCCGCTCGCGCAGGGCGGCAGGGGTGGCGGCGACGCGCGTGCGGGCGCGACGGAAGAAGGAGGTCACGTGGTTCCAGACGACGACGGTCCCGGGCACGGGGTCTGGGGCGCACCGCGTGCGCGGCGCCCGGCGGTGCCCGGGCCGTGACGGCCCCGCGGCGGTGGCGGCACCTGGAGGGAGGTGTCGCGCCCGACGGTCCCGGATCCCCGATCCGGCGGTCATGCCCCCGCGCGGTGCGCGGGTCTCACCGCCCGTGGACCCCGCAGGGCCGGTCTGTCACGAGCGACACGCGACCGTAACCCATTCGTGACCCTGTGCCAAGTGGTAGGGATCGCTGTGCAGGTCAGCGCACGGGGCTCCGGAGGGGCTCAGTACCAGCCCTTGGCCTGGGACGCCGACCAGGCGCCGCACGGGTCGCCGTACCGGCCGCCGATGTAGTTCAGGCCCCAGGTGATCTGGGTCGCCGGGTTGGTGCGCCAGTCGGCGCCCACGCTGGCCATCTTCGAGCCCGGCAGCGACTGCGGGATGCCGTAGGCGCCGGACGACCTGTTCTCCGCGTCCACGCGCCAGCCGCTCTCCTTGTTCCACAGCTGCAGCAGGCAGGCGAACTGGTCGTCGCCCCAGCCGCGAGCCGCGGCCAGCTGCTTGCCGAGCTCCTGCGCGCTGCCGGGGGAGACGGTGATGTTCACCCCGGTGGCGACCTCCATCGTGCCGACCTTGACCACCTGGGTCACCGGCGGCACCGTCACCGCCGAGGCGACGACCTGGCGGTCCACCACCGCGCCGCCGACCGTGGCGGTGCTGTACGTCGTGGTGCGCACGCCCGCGCGGCCCGCGGTCTCCACCTTGCGGGTGCCCTTGACGAGCGTGGGGTCCTCGACCTCCTGCTCCTCGAACGGCACCGCCTCGGTCACCGTCTCGCCGGCCGTGGCGGCGCGGGTCACCAGGACCACCAGACCGTCGGTGGCGGTGGCGTCCAGCGGCACGGAGACCCGGTCGCCCTCGTTCAGCACCAGGCCGATGTCGCGCAGCGCGTCCCGGACGGTGGCCGCGCTGGTCAGCCCGTCGATCACCTGCCCGTCCACGGCGAGGTGGACCGTCTTCTGGGTGGACACCCGCAGCACGTCCTCGCGGGCGACGTCCGCGGAGCGGGACGCGGACAGCAGGGTCTCGTCCTCCCGCAGGCCCAGGCCCTCGACGGCCTCGCCGACGGTCAGCGCCGTGGTCCACACCGTGCGCTGCTCGCCGTCCACCTCGACCGCGAGCTCGCGGCCGTGCCGCACGACGATCTGCGCGCCGTCGCCGACCGGCTCGTCCAGGCCCGGCGCCACCAGGTCGCGGTCGCCCACCTCGATGTCACCCGCGGCCAGCACCTGCTCGACCGTGCGGCCGAACGCGCTGACCTCGACCGGCGCCCCGTCCACCTCGACGGTCACCGTCTTGTGCATCCCCGCGAACGCGGTCGTCGCGCCGGCCACCAGGACCAGCGCCAGACCCTGCGCGCCGAGCCGGAGCCGTCGCGCGCGGCGGCGGGCGGGGTCGGCGGGCACGTCGGCGGGCACCGGGGTCGGGGAGGCGTTCTCGGGCGCAGGCACGCGGGGGGCTCCAGCGGGTCGGGACGGCGGGGGGAGGGGGACCCGCCGGAACAACCCCCCGACCGTAACCGATTCGTGACCGACGGCGGAACCCGAGGTGCGCGGTTCCACCCGGTCACCAGTCGCCGTAGACCGCCCGGGTGGTGGCGGACAGCGTGCGGCACAGGTCCGCCAGCGGCGTGCCGGTCTCCGCCGCGACCGCGCGGACGGTGTGCGGCAGCAGGTACGGCGCGTTCGGCCGGCCGCGCGCCGGCACCGGCGTCAGGTACGGCGCGTCGGTCTCGACCAGCACCAGGTCCAGCGGCAGCACCCGCAGCGCCGCCCGCAGGTCGTCGTTCGCCTTGTAGGTCACCGGCCCCGCGAAGGAGGCGTACCAGCCCTCCGCCGCGCAGACCTCGGCCAGCGCGGGCCCGCCGGAGAAGCAGTGGAACACCGTGCGCTCGGG
>JAPSIJ010000129.1:3639-6634 GCA_031178805.1 Cellulomonas sp.
CCGGGGACCACGGCGCGCGGCTGCCAGACCGGCAGCGTCTCGCCGCGGCGGTAGTCGCCGGTGATCACCGGGTACTGCCGGGACGGGTCGTCCAGGTCCGTGACCTCGTCGATCCGCGGCAGCGGCGAGAACGTCCCCGTGCCGCCGAGCGCCTCGTGCACCGACTGCGCGGAGTGCGGCAGGAACGGCGACAGCATCGTGTTGCAGTCGCTCACCGCCTGCGCCGCCGTGTGCAGCACCGTGCCCAGCCGCTCGGGGTCGGTCTTCAGCTTCCACGGCTCGGTCTCGGAGATGTACCGGTTGGCCTCGCCGACCACCCGCATCGCCTCGCCGATCGCCGCGCGGTGCCGGTGCGTGCCGATCAGCTCGCCCACCCGGCCGAACGCCGTGGTGGTCTGCGCCAGCAGCGCCTCGTCCACGCCGAACCGCTGCCCGGGCTCGGGGATCGCGCCGACGTTCTTGTGGATCATGCTCGCCGTGCGGTTCACCAGGTTGCCCCAGCCGGCGACGAGCTCGTCGTTCGTCCGGCGCTTGAAGTCGGCCCAGGTGAAGTCGGCGTCCTGGCTCTCCGGCCCGGCCGTCGAGATGTAGTACCGCAGCGCGTCCGGCTGGTAGCGGCTGAGCATGTCGCGGACGTAGATCACCACGCCGCGCGAGGACGAGAACTGCTTGCCCTCCATGGTGAGGAACTCGCTGGAGACCACCTCGGTCGGCAGGTTCAGCCGCCCGTACGGGCCGGGCTCGCCGCCCTTCGAGCCGCCGCCGGTGTAGCCGAGCAGCTCGGCCGGCCAGATCTGCGAGTGGAAGGTGATGTTGTCCTTGCCCATGAAGTAGTAGGACAGGGACTCCGGGTCGGTCCAGAACTGCTGCCACGCGTCCGGGTCGCCCGACCGGCGGGCCCACTCGATCGACGCGGACAGGTACCCGATCACGGCGTCGAACCAGACGTACAGCCGCTTGGCGGGGTTGTCCTCCCAGCCGGCCAGCGGCACGGGGATCCCCCAGTCGATGTCCCGGGTCATCGCGCGCGGGCGCACGTCGTCCAGGAGGTTCAGCGAGAACTTCAAGACGTTCGGCCGCCAGTTCGTGCGGGTGCGCAGCCAGTCGCCCAGCGCGTCCACGAACGCCGGCAGGTCCAGGAAGAAGTGGTTCGACTCGACGAACTTCGGCGTCTCGCCGTTGATCCGGCTCCGCGGGTTCTTCAGGTCGATCGCGTCGAGCTGGTTGCCGCAGTTGTCGCACTGGTCGCCGCGCGCGCCGTCGTACCCGCAGATCGGGCAGGTGCCCTCGATGTACCGGTCGGGGAGCGTGCGCCCCGTCGACGGGCTGATCGCGCCCATCGTGGTCTGCTCGACCATGTACCCGTTCTTGTGCACGGTGCGGAACATCTCCTGCACCACGGCGTAGTGGTTGCGGGTGGTGGTCCGGGTGAACAGGTCGTACGACAGGCCCAGCTGCGTGAGGTCCTCGACGATGACCCGGTTGTACCGGTCGGCGAGCTCCTGGGGGCTGACGCCCTCCTGCTCGGCCTGCACGAGGATCGGCGTCCCGTGCTCGTCGGTGCCGGACACCATGAGGACGTCGTGGCCCGCCATGCGCATGTAGCGGCTGAACACGTCGGAGGGGACGCCGAAGCCGGCGACGTGGCCGATGTGACGCGGGCCGTTGGCGTAGGGCCAGGCGACCGCGGACAGGATGCGGGACATGCGTCGATCCTAGTGAGGGCCGCGGCGTGCCCGGGGACCGCGCGCGGGCCTACCGCGTCGGGGCCTCCGGCCGTTCCTCAGCGACCTCCCGAATCCACTGCGGCGTCGTCCGGCCGAGCTCCTCGTCCACCTCCATCAGGAACCGGGCGATCACCTGCGGCATCGACGGCTGTGGCGGGATCGTCACGCGCCGTCGGAGCTGCTCCTCGGTCTCCTGCTCGAACCGGTCCACCGGACACCTCTCTCTCGTCGTCGCGGCCCCCGGTCGGTCCCTCGTCATCGTGGCGGAGCCCGAGCCGGCGGATCAACCCCAGTTCCCCGAACGCGTGGAGCAGCTGCTTCTCGTCCTCGGCGGCGAGGTCGCTGCGGGCGAGGTGCCCCAGGACGGCGAACCCGCGCCGGGCGAGCTCGTCGTGCGGGGACAACGTCAGCTCCAGCGCCCACTGCGCCCGCTTCCACCACTGGTCCCGCTGGTCGGCCCGGTCCCGCTGGCGCACGGTCGCGATGCCCACGGCCAGCGCCACGAGCGCCGCCACCCCGGTGGCGACGGGCCCCAGGCGGGACAGCGCGTCGATCCACCCCGTCTCCGTCATGCCGCCGACCGTAGGGAGCGACCGGCCCCGCCGGCGGTGCACGCCCGGCCACCTGGGGACGGCGCGCACCGTGGTGCCGGTGTGGACGGCTCGGCGGCCGCACGGCGCCCGGCGTCAGCCCTCCACGGCCTCCGCGAGCGCCATCCACTTCTCCTCGACCTCGGCCACCTCGGCCTCGCGGGCGTGCTTCTCCTCGCCCAGCGCCGTGAGGCCGCCGTAGTCGGCGGGGTCGTGCTCGACCATCTTCTTGTCGAGCGCCTCGATCTGCCCGGTGAGCTTGCTGATCCGCCGCTCCAGCGCCGCGAGCTCCTTCTTCGCGGCGCGCAGCTCCGCGCCGTCGAGCCCGCCGCCGGACGTCTCGCCGCCGACGGCGCCGGTGGCCTCGGTCGGGGCGCCGGTGGTCGCGGCGCCGTGGCCGGCGCGGGACCGCTCCAGCAGCCGCAGGTACTCGTCGACCCCGCCCGGCACGTGCCGGAAGTGGCCGTCGAGCACGGCGTACTGCTGGTCGGTGACCCGCTCCAGCAGGTACCGGTCGTGGCTGACCACCAGCAGGGTGCCGGGCCAGGTGTCGAGCAGGTCCTCCATCGCGGCGAGCATGTCGGTGTCGAGGTCGTTGGACGGCTCGTCCAGCACCAGCACGTTCGGCTCCTCGAGCAGGATCAGCAGCAGCTGCAGCCGGCGGCGCTGGCCGCCGGA
>JAPSIJ010000130.1 GCA_031178805.1 Cellulomonas sp.
GCGGATCCCGTTGCCGGCGGTCCTCATCGCTGCGTGATCCACCACGAGCTCGGTCATGGGCTGCCCTCCCACGTCGTCCACGAGGCCGGGTCGGCCTCGACTCCGCTGCCGCCCCTGGGCGGGGCCGGCACATGGCCGACCGTAGGGGCCGGTTGCGTGGTGTCGGTGCTGGTGAGTGGTGCGGCCACGAGGATCTGAGTGCTCGGCTGCGTGATCGGTGAGTGCCCCGGCGCGCACGAGCGGGTCAGTCCCGCTCCGCGCCCCGTGACCGGGTCGCCTCCGCTTCCGCCGCCGTCCCCGGCACCTGCCGGAAGATCACCTTGAAGATCGGGAAGAACACCCAGAACGAGATCGCCGCGTTGATGATCATCGTCGCGAAGTCCGCGAGCGTCTCCCCGGTCGTGCCGAGCCCCCACCCGTCGATGAGCAGGTCGTAGATCGGCGCCTTGTACCAGCCCTGCGCGGCCGCGGCGGCGACGGTGATGACGACGTACGCGACGGCGTACCAGGCGGCCGCCTTCGCGACGGAGGAGTTCGACCGGAACGTGATGGACCGCTGCGCGAAGAAGTTGATCACCTGCGCGATCAGCAGGGTGATCTGCACGGCGAGGAAGTACGCGAGCCCGCCCCCGCCGCCGGGCAGCGCGCCCTCGGCGTAGTCGAACACGAAGTACTGCGAGCCGTCCGGGTTCGAGCCCACGGGCCACACCTGGAACGACGTGTCGATGAGCGACGTCATGCCGAACAGCCACTTGATCAGCGGCATCAGCGCGAGCTGCAGCACGGTGACGCCGTTGCTGATCAGGAAGAAGACGACGAACTGCGCGAGCCCGGGGCGGGCGGTGGCGAACCGCCCCCAGGCGTCCTTGGCCCGGGTCAGCACGACGTCCCTCCCACGGCGTCGGCACGCACGGCGTCGCCGCCGGCAGCCGGATCCTGCAGCGCCCGCGCGGTCCGCCGGTCGGCCCGCCGGGTCCGCAGCACCGCCCGCACGACCGCCGCGGCCCCGCGCCAGAAGGCCCCGTTGACGATCCGCACCAGGCCGTCGACCGCGGCGGCGTCGACCCAGCCGCCGGTCATCTTGCCGACGGCGCGGAACGGCATGTTGAGGAGGAACAGCGTGTTCAGGTCCGGCTCGCCGCGGGTCTCGGACCGGCGCAGCCGCCGCGCGAGCACCCGGTACGCGAGCCGCGCGACCCGCGACCGCGCGGCGGCCATCCGCTGCAGCGCGTCGTTCGGTCCGAGCGCCCCGGACCACGCCGCAGGCGGCGCCGGGCGGCCGAGCAGCGCGGCGAAGGCGGCGTCCGGCACGTCCCGCACGTCGGCGGCGGCGTACCAGGCCAGCGCCGGGTCGAGCGGCGCGGGCGGCACCGTGCCGGGGACCTCGACCGTCGCCGACAGCGGCAGGTCGTCGACGTGCGGGCCGGCCAGCACCCGGTACTCCCCGCGCTCGACCTGCCAGGCGCCGGTCGCGACGTCCCAGTGCCGGAACGCCGCGTCGCCCAGCGGCACGGTCACGGTCGCGGACTCCCCCGGCGCCAGCTCGACGCGCGCGAAGCCGGCCAGGGCCCGTGCGGGCCGCGGCACGCCCGGCGTCGGCCGGTGCACGTACACCTGCACGACCTCGGCACCCGCGACCGCGCCGGTGTTCGTCACGGTGACCTCCGCCGACTCGGGCGTCGCCGCGAGCGAGGTGTACCCGAACGTCGTGTACGACAGGCCGTAGCCGAACGGGAACGTCACCGGCACCCCGGTCGTGGCGTAGTACCGGTACCCCACGAACAGGCCCTCCCGGTACTCCGCCGTCCGGCCCCGCGCCGGGAACCGGGTCGCGCAGGGCGTGTCCGCGAGCCGCACGGGCACCGTCTCCGCGAGCCGGCCGGACGGGGTGACCGCCCCGGTCAGCACGTCGAGCAGCCCGCCCGCGCCCGCCTGGCCGCCGAGGTAGCCGTGCAGCACCGCCCTGGCGGAGCCGAGCCAGGGCATCTCCACCACGCCGCCGGCGGACAGCACGACGACGGTGCACGGGTTCGTCGCCGCCACGGCCGTGAGCAGCCGGACCTGGGCGTCCACGAGCGCCAGCGTCGACCGGTCGACGCCCTCGGACTCGGCGACCTCGTCCAGGCCGAGGAACAGCACCGCCACCTCCACGTCGGCGGCGGCGTCCACGGCCTCGTGCAGCAGGGCGTCGTCCGGGGTGCCGTCCCGCCGGAACCCCGGCGCGAACGCCGACAGGGTCAGCCCCGACGAGCCGACCAGGTCCAGCACCGCGTCCAGCCGGGTCGGGTTGACCGCCGACGAGCCCGCGCCCTGGTACCGCGGCGTCCGGGCGAAGTCGCCGATCACCGCGACCCGCGTCCCGGGCGCCAGCGGCAGCAGGGCGTCGTCGTTCTTCAGCAGCACCGCCGACCGCGCCGCGACCCGCCGCGCGAGCGCGTGGTGCGCGTCCGCGTCCACGCGCGGGGCCGTGCCGGGCTCGCGCGCGGCGGCGACCAGCGTCAGCACCTCCGCGGCCCGCGCGTCCAGGTCCGACTCCGCCAGCCGGCCGTCCCGCACGGCGGCCACGAGCTGCCGCGCGGAGTCGAGCCCCGCGGCGGGCATCTCGAGCGTGCCGCCGGCCGCGGCCGCCGCGACGACGTCGTTCGACCCGCCCCAGTCGGAGACGACGACGCCGTCGAAGCCCCACTCGTCCCGCAGCACCGTGGTGAGCAGGTGCGGGTGCTCGTGGGCGTACACCCCGTTGACCCGGTTGTACGCCGACATGAGCGCCCGGGGCCGCGCCTCCCGGACGACGATCTCGAACGCCCGCAGGTACAGCTCCCGCAGCGTGCGCTCGTCGACCACCGAGTCCGACACCATCCGCAGCAGCTCCTGGCTGTTCGCCGCGAAGTGCTTGGGGCACGCCGCGACGCCTTGCGACTGGATGCCGCGGACGTACGCGGCCGCGAGCCGCCCGGCCAGCAGCGGGTCCTCGGAGAAGTACTCGAAGTTCCGGCCGCCGAGCGGGGACCGCTTGATGTTGAGGCCCGGGCCGAGCAGCACGTCCACGTCCTGGGCCGCCGCCTCGGCGCCGAGCGCCCGCCCGACCTCCTCGGCCAGCGCCGGGTCCCAGGTGTTCGCCACCGCCGCCGCGGTCGGGAAGCAGGTCGCGGGCAGCGACTCGGCGAGGCCGAGGTGGTCCGCGGAGCCCGTCTGCTTCCGCACGCCGTGCGGGCCGTCGGCCAGCCACAGCGACCGCACCCCGTGCCGCGGCAGGTCCCGCGTTTCCCAGACCGATTTCCCCGTGAGCAGGGCGGCCTTCTCCAGCAGGGTCAGGGGCACGATCATCGGGCTCCCCCGTCGGACTCGCGCCGGACCCGGCGCACCCGCCGCGTCACCAGCAGCGCGCCGGCCAGCACCAGCAGGCCGAGGAGCACCGTCCCGCCGATCTGCGCGTACACCCACGTCGGTGGTGTGTACGTGACCGTCGCGCCGGGCGCGAGGCCGTTCATGGCGTTCGAGTTCGCCACCGTGAACAGGACGTGGTGCGTGGCGTTCCGGATGTCGGTGACCGCCTTGGCCGACGAGGTGTCGGCGAACGACTTCGACGGCTGGAACGTCAGCGTCAGGTCGGTGCCCGCGTGGATGCCCTCGTTCGGGTTCATGTACGGGTACAGGTTGAAGTCCGAGATGGCGAAGCCCTCGAAGCCCCACTCGTCCCGCAGCACGGTGCCCATCAGCGCGGGCGACCCGCCGGCCCAGGTGGCGCCGATCCGGTTGAACGAGCTCATCACCCCGCCGGCCCCGATCGTCGTCTCCGCGATCGTGCCGTCCTCGTCGGCGACGTACCGCACCGGCATCTCGATGCCCTTGACCGCCATCTCGAACGGCTTGAGGTACAGCTCGCGGATCGTCTGCTCGGTGGCCCAGGTGGCGATGCCGTTGTTGACGCGGTTCGTCTCCTGCTCGTTCAGGGCGTAGTGCTTGATCAGCGTGTAGACGCCGTGCTCCGCCGCGCCGTTCGCCACCGCGGTGGCCAGCGCCCCGGACAGGTACGGGTCCTCGGAGTAGTACTCGAAGTTCCGGCCGCCGAACGGCGAGCGGTGCAGGTTCACGGCCGGCGCGTACCAGCCGTTGATCTCCTTGTGCAGCGCCTCGTCGCCGAGCATCCGGCCCATCTCGGTGAGCAGGTCGACGTCCCAGGTCTGCGCGATCAGCGCCTGCGACGGGTAGGCGACGCCGTTGATCGCGGAGTTGATGAACGACGAGAAGCCCGCCGGCCCGTCCGGCTCCACCGTCTGCGGCTTGGCGATCGAGCCGATCGCGGCCGTCTGGTACGCACCGTTCAGCAGCATGTCGGTCATGTCGCCGACGGACAGCGAGTCGAGCAGCTCCTCCCACGCGGGGTCGTCCTTCGCCAGCCCGCGCAGGTCGACCAGCGCGAGCTCCGACCGGGCGCCGGTGGTCGGCGCCGGGCCGTCGAACGCCGCCGCGGCGGCCTCGTGGTCCCAGGGCGCGAACCCCTCGGCGACGGCGTCGTCCGCGACCAGCAGGTCGGCGGTGGGAGCGGTCGGGAACGTCCCGGCGAAGTCGGCGCGGGACAGCGGCACGATCCTGCCGTCCTGCGGCGTGCTGCTGAACCGGGCGGACACGTCGTCGAACTGGTTGGTCACCGGGGCGCGGTCGGACGCCCGGTGGTCGTCGCCGGCGTACACGACGTCGGTGTCGACCGGGTACCGGATCGGCTCCGTGCCGGGGGCCACGGTGTGCGAGTCGCTGCGCACGGTCAGCAGGTAGTCGCCGGCCTCCAGCACGTAGGCCTCGTGGCCGAGGTGGTCGTAGGACGCCATGTCCTCCACCGCGAGCGCCAGCGTCACCGTCTCGGACGCACCGGGCTGCAGCACGCCGGTCTTGCCGAACGCGCCGAGCACCACCGCGGCCTTCTCGATGCCGCCCGGGGTGTACGGCGCGGAGTAGTACAGCTGCACGACCTCCTGGCCGGCGACGTCGCCGGTGTTGGTCACCTCGACGTCCACGGTGATCTCCCCGTCCACCGGGCCGAGGTCCGTTCGGGCGACCCGCTGGTCGAAGGACGTGTAGGACAGGCCGTGGCCGAACGGGTAGACGACCGCGGCGTCGTAGTCGAGGAACCTCTCCTCGGCGGCCGTCTCGTAGTACCGGTAGCCGACGTAGATGCCCTCGGCGTAGTGCACGAACGGCGCCTCGTTCGTGACGGTCGCGTTGGACGTCGCCCGCTCGACGGCCGGGACGGGGTACGACACGTCCAGGTCCTCGTAGACGAACTCGCCGAAGTTCGGGTAGATCGGGTCGGCGGTGAAGTCCGCGGCCCACAGGTCGGCGGTGCGGCCCGACGGGCTGACCTCGCCGGCCAGGATCGCGCCGAGTGCGTCGAACCCGGTGGCGCCCGGCGAGCCCGCCAGCAGGATCGCGGCCACCGCGGGGTCGTCGTGGAGCTCGCCGACCTCCATCGTGGTGGAGGCGTTGACGACGACGACCACCGTGTCGAACGACTCCGTGGCGAGCGCGACCAGGTCCCGCTCGTCCTGGTTCAGCTGCAGCTGGTGCTGCCCCGGCACCGCGTGCGCGTCCCAGCCGGTCATGTCCTGCGTGAGGTCGCCGCCCTCGCCGCCGGGCCGGCCGAGGTAGACCACGGCCGCGTCGGCGTACTCGCCGAAGGTGCCCGCCCGCGCCGCGTACTCCGCGACCGGCAGCTCGCCGATGTCGTAGGTCGAGCCCTCGGGGTCGTCCATCTCGATGTGGCCGCGCGGGTGCTCGTCGGCGTACGCCTCGATCGCGGCGTACACCTCGTCGTTCACGGTGAACCCGGCGTCCTCCAGGCCGCCGCGCGCGGTGACGGCCGAGTTCGTGTCGACCGAGCCGGAGCCCGAGCCGCCGAACACGGGGTCGGCCGCGGCCCGGCCGAGCATGGTCACCCGGGCGCCGGCGGCGAGCGGCAGGGCGCCGTCCGCGTTCTTGGCGAGCACGATGCCGCCGGCCGCGATCCGCTCGACCAGGTCCTCCGCCGCGGCGTCGACCTCGTCGAGGCTCGCGAACCGCGACGTGTAGTACTCGGTGTCCCAGTCCGCCGACTCCTCGGCGTTGCTGAACGTGTACGTGCCGGAGCCGAGTTGCGACGCGACCCAGCCGCCGGCGACGACCAGCGCGATGTTGACCACCACCGCCAGGGCGGTGACGGTGGCGAGCACGGACACCCAGATCCCGAGGAACCGCCGGTTGGACATCGGCGGCCGGCCGCCGGCGGTCCGGGTCGCGTCGCGGCTCACCCCGTCACCTCGGTGAGGCTGCCGTCCTGGTCGATCTGCCACGTCTGCCCGGTCTCCGCGGACTCGGCCTCGATGGTGAACTCCCCGTCGTCGATCGTGATGGTGCCCTGCACGCGAGCCGCCGCGTCGGAGGACCGGTACGGCATGACCAGCAGGCCGTACTTCACCGTCGGCGAGTCGACGTCGCTCGCCAGCATCACCTGGTCCCAGTCCTCGTCCTCGAGCGCCTCGAGGACCGCCTGCCGGGCGTTCTCCAGGTCCTCGGCGACGTCGACGTCGGCCGCGGCGGTGGCCG
>JAPSIJ010000005.1:0-6616 GCA_031178805.1 Cellulomonas sp.
ACGTCCGGGAGCTCGCTGCCGGCGCGCAGGTCCGCGACGATCGCGGCCCACTGCTCGTCGGAGACCCGGCCGCCGCCGGCGTCGCCCGCACCGTCACGGTGCCGGTCGTCGCCGTCCGGGGACGGGTCGTCGGCGGGGTGGTCGGGACGCGGGGCCATGGCAGCACTCTAGAGTCGGCTACGAGCACAGGGCACGGGGACTGACGCGCAGCGGCCCGCGGTGACGAGGGCGAGAGGTGGCAGGTTGTTCTACTGGTTCATGAAGCGGGTCCTCGTCGGCCCGCTGCTGCACCTGCTGTTCCGCCCCTGGGTGCGGGGCGCGGAGCACGTGCCGAGCAGCGGGGCCGCGATCCTCGCGAGCAACCACCTGGCGGTCGTCGACTCGTTCTTCCTGCCGCTGGTGCTGGACCGCGAGATCGTCTTCATCGGCAAGAACGAGTACTTCACCGGGCGCGGCCTCAAGGGCCGCCTCACCGCGGGGTTCATGCGCGGCGTCGGCACCATCCCGGTGGACCGCAGCGGCGGCAAGGCGTCCGAGGCGGCGCTGCGCACCGGCCTGAACCGGCTCGCCGAGGGCAAGCTGTTCGGCATCTACCCCGAGGGCACCCGCAGCCCGGACGGCCGCCTGTACCGCGGCAAGACCGGCGTGGCGCGGATGGCTTTGGAGTCGGGCGCCCCGGTCATCCCCGTCGCGATGATCGACACCGACAAGGCGCAGCCGCTCGGCCAGCGCCTGCCGCGCCCGCGCCGGATCGGCGTCGTGATCGGCGAGCCCCTGGACTTCAGCCGGTACCGCGGCATGGAGAACGACCGGTTCATCCTGCGCTCCGTCACCGACGAGATCATGTACGCGCTGATGGCCCTGTCCGGCCAGGAGTACGTCGACATCTACGCCGCGACGCAGAAGGCCCGGATCGCCACCGGCCACCCGGCCGCGACCGGTCCCGCCGCCCCCGGCCCCACCGCGCCGGGCGGCCGCGAGGTGCCCGATGTCCAGGTTCCGGTCCCGCCGGAGGACGGGCCCGGCTCCTCAGTAGGATGACTCGCGTCCGCCGCGTCCCGCGCGGCGGCAGCCCGGGGACCTCGGTCCCGGGTCCGGCCCGCTCCCGTCGCCTTGGGTGACCTGCGGGCCGGGAACCCCCAGCTGTGCATCAACGAGAGGTGTGTCTCATGTCGGTTCGTCGCGTCGCGCTCCTGACCGCGGGTGGCTTCGCTCCGTGCCTGTCCTCGGCCGTCGGTGGTCTCATCGAGCGGTACACCGAGATCGCCCCCGAGATCGAGATCATCGCCTACCAGCACGGCTACTACGGGCTCCTGCGCGGGGACAAGATCGTGGTCGACGCCGAGGGGCGGGCGAAGGCGCACCTGCTGCACAAGTTCGGCGGCTCGCCGATCGGCAACTCCCGCGTCAAGCTCACCAACGCGGCCGACTGCGTCAAGCGCGGGCTGGTCCAGGAGGGCCAGGACCCGCTGCAGGTGGCGGCCGAGCAGCTCAAGGCCGACGGCGTCGACGTGCTGCACACGATCGGCGGCGACGACACGAACACCACCGCCGCGGACCTCGCCGCCTACCTGGCGGAGCACGACTACGGCCTGACCGTCGTCGGCCTGCCGAAGACGATCGACAACGACGTGGTGCCGATCAAGCAGTCGCTGGGCGCCTGGACCGCCGCCGAGGAGGCCGCGGGCTTCGCGGCGAACGTCATCGGCGAGCACCGCTCCGGCCCGCGCATGCTCATCGTGCACGAGGTGATGGGCCGGCACTGCGGGTGGCTGACCGCCGCCGCGGCCGCCGAGTACCGCAAGTGGCTCGACACCCAGGAGTGGGTGCCGTCGCTCGGCCTGACGCGCGAGCGCTGGGACATCCACGCGGTGTTCCTGCCCGAGCTCGCCCTGGACATCGAGGCCGAGGCCGCGCGCCTCAAGGCGATCATGGACTCCCAGGGCAACGTCAACATCTTCCTGTCCGAGGGCGCGGGCATGCACGAGATCGTCGAGCAGCTCGAGGCCTCCGGCGCCGAGGTGCCGCGCGACCCGTTCGGCCACGTCAAGCTCGACACGATCAACCCGGGCCAGTGGTTCGCGAAGCAGTTCGCGGAGAAGCTCGGCGCCGAGAAGGTCATGGTCCAGAAGTCGGGCTACTACTCGCGCGCCGCCGCGCCCAACGCCGACGACCTGCGCCTGATCAAGTCGATGACCGACCTGGCCGTCGAGTGCGCCCTGCGCGGCGAGGCCGGCGTCATCGGCCACGACGAGGAGGACGGCGACCGCCTCAAGGCGATCGCGTTCCCGCGGATCGCCGGCGGCAAGGCGTTCGACGTCTCCCAGCCGTGGTTCGGCGCGCTCCTGGAGGGCATCGGCCAGCCGCTGGTGCCCGCGACGGCGCACTGATGAGCGTCGAGGCGGACCCGCGGGTGCTCGAGGGCCTCGAGCACTGGCGGACGCTGCCCGTCACGCAGCAGCCGGCGTGGCCGGACCGCGAGGCGCTCGAGCGCGTCACGGGCCGGCTCGCCGGCCTGCCGCCGCTGGTGTTCGCGGGGGAGTCGGACGCGCTCCGCGGCCAGCTCGCCGCGGCCGGCCGGGGCGAGGCGTTCCTGCTGCAGGGCGGGGACTGCGCCGAGACGTTCGCCGACGCCACGGCGGACAACATCCGCGGCAAGATCATGACCGTCCTGCAGATGGCGGTCGTGCTCACGTACGGCGCCAGCCTGCCGGTCATCAAGATGGGCCGGATGGCGGGGCAGTACGCCAAGCCGCGGTCGTCGGACTCGGAGACCCGGGACGGCGTCACGCTGCCGGCCTTCCGCGGCGACATCATCAACGGCTTCGAGTTCACCCCCGAGGCCCGCACGCCGGACCCGCAGCGGCTGCTCGACGCGTACCACACGTCGGCGTCCACGCTGAACCTGATCCGCGCGTTCACCACCGGGGGCTTCGCGTCCCTGCTGCGGGTGCACGAGTGGAACCGCGGGTTCACCGCGAACCCGGCGTACGCCCGCTACGAGGAGATCGCCGCGGAGATCGACCGCGCGATCCGGTTCATGGCGGCGTGCGGCGCGGACTTCGACGCGCTGCGCACCGTGGACTTCTACTCCAGCCACGAGGGGCTGCTGCTCGACTACGAGCGGCCGCTCACCCGGATCGACTCCCGCACCGGCCTGCCGTACGACTGCTCGGCGCACTTCCTGTGGATCGGGGAGCGCACCCGGCAGCTCGACGGGGCGCACGTGGACTACTTCAGCCGCGTGCACAACCCGATCGGCATCAAGCTCGGCCCGACGTCCACCGCGGACGACGCGCTGCGCCTGATCGACAAGCTGAACCCGAGCGCCGAGCCGGGCCGGATCACCTTCATCACCCGCATGGGTGCCGGGAAGATCCGCGACCTGCTGCCGTCGCTGGTGGAGAAGGTCACCGCCGACGGCCGTCCGGTCACCTGGGTGTGCGATCCGATGCACGGCAACGGCATCACGTCCGCGTCCGGGTACAAGACCCGCCGGTTCTCGGACGTGATGGACGAGGTCGCCGGGTTCTTCGAGGTGCACCGCGCGCTCGGCACCGTGCCGGGCGGCCTGCACATCGAGCTCACCGGCGACGACGTGACCGAGGTGCTCGGCGGCGCGGAGGAGATCGACGACGCCGGCCTCGCCCGGCGGTACGAGACGCTGGTCGACCCGCGGCTGAACCACCAGCAGTCGCTGGAGCTCGCGTTCCAGGTGGTGGAGCTGCTCCGCCGCAGCTGACCGGGCCCGGCACGACGACGCCCGCACCTCCCCGGGGGTGCGGGCGTCGTCGCGTCTCCGCCGAGGTGACGCCGGGCGGCGCCGGCCTCAGACCACCGTGAGGGTGACCGTGGTGCCCTTCGGGACGGCCTGCTCGGCGGGGACGCTCTGGTCCCGGACGGTGCCGAACAGGCCGCCGAGGACGTTGCGCCGCTCGGCCGTCAGCCCGAGGCCCTGCAGGATGGTCGCCGCCTCGTCGTACTGCTTGCCGGTGAGGTCCGGCATCGGGACCGTCTCCGGACCCTTGGAGACCTGCAGCGTGACCGTGTCCGTGCGCTTCGCGGCCGCGCCGCTGCCCGGGTCCTGCGAGATGACGGTACCGGCGGGCACCGTGTCGCTGAACGCCTCCTCGGCGGCGACCACGAGGCCGAGCTCCTCGAGCTGGGCCTGCGCGGCCTCCAGCGTCGCGCCGGCCACGGAGACCACCGTGACGGGCTGGGGGCCGTCGGACAGGGTGAGCAGCACGGTGGACCCGCGCTTGACGCTCGAGCCGGCCTCCAGCGGGGCGCCGTCCGGGTCGGTCACCGCGAGCACCGTGCCCAGCCCCGCGGTGTCGCTCCAGTGGTCGCCGTCGACGTAGTCCACGACGAGGTCGGCGTCGGTCAGCATCGCGGCGGCCTCGTCGCCGAGCTTCCCGCCGAGCTCCGCCGGGACGGTGACCAGGTCGGGCCCGCGGGACACGTGCAGGGTCACGGTGCCGTCCTTGCGGACGCGGTCGCCGTCACCGGGGTCGGCCTCGAACACCGTGCCCACGGGCGCGGTGTCGTGGAACTCCTCCACCGGGTCCGCGGCCAGGCCGGCGGCGTCCAGCGCCGCGACCGCCTCGTCCTCGGCCAGCGTCGTCACCTCGGGCACGGTCGTGTACGCGCCGGGGCCGGCGGCCAGGTACCACCAGGTGCCGCCGCCGAGCAGGGCGACGAGCACCGCGGCGAGGACGACCCACCGGGCGCGCCCGCGCCGTCCGGGCGTCGCGGCCGGCTCGCCGGGGGCGCCGGAGGGCGTGACGGCGCCGATCGGCAGCGCCACCGTGCGGCCGGGGGCGGCGATCCGCGCGGTCGCGTCGCCGGGCGCCGCGTCCTCGTCGTCGGGGTGCGTGGTCCGGGTGAGGGTCCCCGGCCGCGCGGCCGGGTCGTCGTCCGTCGCGTCGCCCGTCGCATGGCCGGTCGCCTGCCCGGTCGCCTGGCCCGTCGCCTGGCCGGTCGCCTGGGGCAGGGCCACCGCGGGCGGCACGTCCACCCGGCGGGCGAGCGTCGCCTCGTCCAGGGCCGTGCGGGTGCGGCGCAGCAGCGCGAGGGCCGCGCCGGCGTCGGCGGGGCGGTCGTCGGGCTCCCGGGCGGCCAGCGCGCCGACGAGCTCGTCGACCTCGACCGGCAGCCACGACGCCCGGTCCGACGGGGGCGGCACGTCGGAGTTCACGTGCTGGAAGGCGATCTGGATCGGCGTCTCGCCGGTGAACGGCTGCGCGCCCGTCAGCATCTCGTAGACCAGCACGCCGGCGGCGTACACGTCGGTGCGGGCGTCGGCCACGCCGCGGACCACCAGCTCCGGCGCCAGGTACGCCACCGTGCCGAACACGGTGCCCGTGGTGGTCGAGGTGACCTCTGTCACCGCGCGGGCGAGCCCGAAGTCCGCGACCTTGATCCGGCCGTCGGTGGCCATGAGCACGTTCTCGGGCTTCACGTCCCGGTGCACGAGGCCCGCGCGGTGCGCGGCGGCCAGCGCGTCGAGCACCTGCTCGGCGACGTCGAGGGTCTGCCCGACGGTGAGCGAGCCGCGCTCGGCGAGGTACCGGCGCAGGTTCACGCCGTCCACGTACTCCATGGTCAGGTACGACGTCTCGCCGTCCAGGCCCTGGTCGTAGACGCCGACGAGCCCGGGGTGGGTGAGGCGGGCGGCGGCGCGGGCCTCGCGGCGGAACCGCGCGACGAAGTCGGAGCCGGCGCCGCCCTCGGCGAGGTGCGGGTGCATCACCTTGAGCGCGACGTCGCGGTCGAGCCGGCGGTCCACCGCGAGGTACACGGTGGCCATGCCGCCGCGCGCGATGCGCTGCACGACCTCGTACCGCCCGTCGACCAGCTGGCCGACGAGCGGATCGGTGACGGTTGCTCCCACGGGCGGAAGTCTACGGGCGGCGGGTCCGGGGACCCGGGAGGCGCCCGGTCAGTAGCGCGCCATGTGCGTCTGGATGTTGGCGACGTAGCGGCGGGTGTCGCTGAACATGCCGTTGCGCTTCACCGAGCCCGCGCCCTGGTAGTACGACGCGATGGCCGTCGACAGGTCGGGGGAGGTGCGCACGAGCTGGCGGAGGATCGCCACGCCGGCCACCACGTTGTCGTCCGGGTCGATGAGGTTGAGCTGCCGGCCGACCAGCTGGGAGGCCCACTCGCCGGAGCTCGGGATGACCTGCATCGTGCCGATGGCGTTGGCCGGGGAGACCGACGTGTGGTTGAACCCGGACTCCTGGAACGCGATCGCCTGCGCCAGCGCGGGGTCGACGCCCATCGAGCGGGCGGTCGCGGCGACCTTGGCCTGCATCTCCGCGCGCGACGGCACGCCCATCGCCAGCAGCGTGGCCTTGTTCGCGTTCGCGGAGGCGACGACGCTCGGCGCGTAGGTGCGCCCGAGGAACGTGTTGCCGACCAGCTGGCCGCCGCCCGCGGGGGCGGACGTGGTCGCGGCGGGGGCGGCGGTGCCGCTCGCGCCGGGGACGGTGAGGGTCTGGCCGACGCGGATGAACGCGCGGGCGTCCAGGCCGTTGGCGGACACGATCGCGGAGACGCTGGTGCCGTAGCGCTGGGCGATGGCGGAGACGGTCTCGCCGGAGGCGACCGTGTG
>JAPSIJ010000005.1:6716-24252 GCA_031178805.1 Cellulomonas sp.
CGGTGAGGGTCTGGCCGACGCGGATGAACGCGCGGGCGTCCAGGCCGTTGGCGGACACGATCGCGGAGACGCTGGTGCCGTAGCGCTGGGCGATGGCGGAGACGGTCTCGCCGGAGGCGACCGTGTGGGTGCCGCCGGTGGCCGCCGGGGTCGCGGCCGGGGCTGCGGCGGCGCCGCTGGCGCCGGGGACGGTGAGGCTCTGGCCGACGTGGATGAACGCGCGGGCGTCCAGGCCGTTGGCCGACACGATCGCCGACACGCTGGTGCCGTAGCGCTGGGCGATGGCGGACACCGTCTCGCCGGAGGCGACCGTGTGCGTGCCGCCGGTGGCCGCCGGGGCCGCGGCAGGGGCGGCGGCGCCGCTCGCGCCGGGGACGGTGAGGGTCTGGCCGACGCGGATGAACGCGCGGGCGTCGAGCCCGTTGGCCGACACGATCGCCGAGACGCTGGTGCCGTAGCGCTGGGCGATGGCGGAGACGGTCTCGCCGGAGGCGACCGTGTGCGTGCCGCCGGTGGCCGCCGGGGCCGCGGCAGGGGCGGCGCCGCCGGCGGTGGGGATCGTCAGGGACTGGCCCTCGCGGATGAACGCCCGCGCGTCGAGCCGGTTCGCCGCGCGCACGGCCTGCACGGACGTGCCGTGCTTCGCCGCGATGTGGCTGACGGTGTCGCCGGAGCGGACCGTGTACTGCTCGTCGGCGTGCGCGGCGCCGCCGGAGGCGGTGACGGCCACGGCGGCGATGGCGATGGCACCGGTGCTGGTGGCGAGCCGGCGTCCTCGGCGCCCCGGGGTGCGGGCCGGCGCGCCGTCCCCGCGGGTGCGGGCGGCCTGGTCCGTGAGGGCGAGGGCGGGCTGCGTCATGGTGGGAACCCCTGTGCTGTGGAGACGTGGTGCTGCTGTGACGGTCGTGGCCTGTGAGGCGCGTGTGACTCGTGTGACTAGAGCGACGGTAGACCACACGCCGGGACCTGGGAAGCCGGTGGGAGATATGTCCGGTTCACCAGCGGTTCCGCGGCCGGGCCGTCACCCCCGCGGGGGAGCCGGGCGCCCCGGACGGCCGAGTGCGTGCCCGGTCCCGGCGGTCAGTACGCTGGCGGGCGTGACTGCGCAGCCCCACCCCGATGACCTGGTCGACGCCTGGCTGACCGTGCCCGACGTCGCCGACGAGCTCGGCCTCGACGCCGGCAAGGTCCGCCGCCTGCTCAAGGAGCGCCGGCTCGCCGGGGTCCGCCGCGGCGAGCCGCGCGTGCTGAGCATCCCCGCCGCGTTCCTCGTGCCGGTGGACGCCGCCAACCCGGCGGCCGACCCCCGCGCCGAGGACGACGACGAGGACGTGCCGGCGCCCCGCGCGACCGTGCTGGCCTCGCTCCAGGGCACCCTGAACGTCCTCGGTGACGTCGGCATGTCCGACGCGGAGGCGATCGTCTGGCTGTTCACCGCCGACGACTCCCTGCCCGGCCGGCCCGTCGACGCCCTGCGCAAGGGCCACAAGACGGAGGTGCGGCGCCGGGCGCAGGCCCTGCTCTGACCGCTGCCCGCCCGGTGCGCCGTGCGCCCGGGCGCGGCGCGCGTCAGGCGCGGCGGGCGACCGCCGCGTGCCCGAGGCGGACCAGCATGTCGCGGCCGTCCTCCCGGAGGGGTGCCGCCGCCAGGCGCGCGAACGCCTGCCCGCTCAGGTCCGCGATCAGCGCCTCGACGTCGGCGACGGCGCCGCTGCCCGCGATCTGCTCCGCGAGCGCGCGGCACGCCGCGTCGTCGAGGTGGCGGTCGCCGAGCCCTGCGTGCAGGGCGGCGGCGAGCTCGTCGTCCCCGGCCTCGCGGGCCCGGCGCATCGCGCGCGCCACCAGCACGGTGCGCTTGCCCTCCCGGAGGTCGTCGCCGGCCGGCTTGCCGGTCGTCGCCGGGTCGCCGAAGACGCCGAGCAGGTCGTCCCGCAGCTGGAACGCCTCGCCGAGGGGCAGCCCGTAGCCGCTCGTCACGCCGAGCGCGGCGTCGTCGGCGCCGGCGAGCACGGCGCCGAGCAGGAGCGGGTGCTCCACGCTGTACCGGGCGGCCTTCGCGACCACCACCTCGCGAGCGCGCGCCTCGTCGGCGCCGGGGTCCTCGCCCCACGGCAGCACCTGCGCGAGCAGGTCGAGGTACTGCCCGACCGTCACCTCGGTGCGCATCCGCTCGAACACCGCGTGCGCGCGCACGCGGCGCCGCCCGTCGAACGTCTCCACGGCGCGGACCATCTCGCGCTCGCTCGCGACCAGCGCCAGGTCGCCGAGCAGGATCGCGGCGGACTCGCCGAACCGGTCGGGATCGCCCGACCAGCCGGCGGCGGCGTGGGTCGCGGCGAACTGCCGGTGCGCCGCCGGCCGGCCGCGCCGGGTGTCGGAGTCGTCCATCACGTCGTCGTGGAACAGGGCGGCCGCCTGGAAGAGCTCGAGCGCGGCACCGACCCGCAGCACCGCGTCGGCCTCGGGCGTGCCCGGCTCGCCGCCGTGTGCGCGCCAGGACCAGTAGCAGAACGCCGCGCGCAGGCGCTTGCCGCCGCCGAGCATCTGCCCGAGCGCCTCGGCCAGCGGGGCGGCACCCGCGCCCGCCGCCACCAGCTCGGGCAGCAGCCCGTCGACGTGCTCCGTCAGGAGGGCGTCGACGCGGGTGCGCAGGTCCTCGGCGTCGACGAGGGCGGTGGCGGGGCTCACCCGGCGAGCCTAGGGCCTGCCGCGCGCGCCCGGCTCAGCGACGCACGGAGCCCCCGAGCGTGAGCGTGCGCACGCCGTCGCGGTCGAGGACGCCGAGGGTCAGCAGCTCCTCGCCGCCCGTACCGCGCACGAAGGTCGACGACGCCGCCAGCCCCGACGCGCCCGGGTCGACGACCGTCTCGGCGAACCCGGCGGCACCCAGCTGGTCCCGCACCGCCTGCACGAGTTCGTCCGTGCCCAGGGGGCTGCGCAGGTTCAGGCTGATCGTGGTCAGGCCGGTCGCGGCGTCCGGCTCGGCGCTGGACACCAGGATCTCGCTGCCCTCCGGCGGGGACACCAGGTCCGCGGGGAACCCCGGGGCCAGGTCGCCGACCGCGGATCCCGTCGCGGTGGGGCTCGGCAGCAGGGACTCGGTCGGCGACGGCGCCACGTCCTGCGGCGCGCTGGCCGAGGCGGTCGGCGCCGGACCCGGCTCGGGCGCGGAGCACGCGGCCGGTGCCAGCGCGACGAGCAGGACCAGGACGGCGGCGGCGGGACGGGCGGACACGGCGCCACAGTAGCGGCGCGCGGTGAGCGGCCACCGAGCTTTCCACAGGCCACCGACCCCGGTCGTCGTCCCCAGGAGCGCGGACAGCGCTTTCCCATGGCGTCGATCCAGGGTGGGGTGGCGCCCATGACCTCAGCGACCACGGCCGCGCGCCGCCTGCCCCCCGTCCGCACCACCGTCCGGCTCGAGCACAGCCGGGAGCTCCTCGCCGTCCTCCCGCACCAGCTCGGCTACCACCCCGCCGACTCGGTCGCGCTCGTCGCCGTCGGCCCCGGCGGCCGCGTGGGCCTCACCGTGCGCCTCGACCTGCCGGACGTGCTGTCCCCGGTCGGCGACGACCTGCTCCACCGCGCCGTGCGGCACCTGGCCGACGACGGCGCCCGGGAGGTGGTGGTGGTCGTCTACGCCGACGAGCCGGACCCCCGGGACGCGGGCCGGGCGCTGCGCCTCGACCGCACCAGCGCGGCGGCGCGGGTGGCGGCCGCCGTCCGGACGGCCGTGGCGGACCTCGGACCGGTGACGGTCTGGTGCGTCGCCGACGGCCGGTACGCCGGTCTCGACTGCCGCGACCCGGCCTGCTGCCCGCCCGGGGGGCGGCCGGTCGCCGACCTCGTCGCCGGGCACGCCGCCGCCCGGGTGCTCGGGCGGCGCCGGTCCGTGGCGGACCGCCGCGAGGACGTCGGCGCCGTCACCCCGGCGGGGGCCGGCCCGCGGCGCGCCGCCGCGGCCGCGCGGTCCCGGTGGGCGGACGCCCGGCTCCGCTGCGACCGGCGCGCTGACGTGCTCGCCTGGCGCCGCCGGGCGCTCGACACCTGGCGGGCGGCCCTCGCCGCGCTGCACACCGACCCCGCCGCGACCGTGCCCGCCGCGGCGCTGGGGCGGATCGAGGCCGCGCTCGACGACCGCGCCGTCCGCGACGCCGTGCTGCTGACGCTGCTCGCCGTTCCCGACGGGCTGGCGGAGGACCTGCTGCGGCACGCGCGCGGCGACCTGGGCAGCGCCGGAGCGTCGTGGTCCGAGCCCAGGGAGCCCGGGGAGCCCGGGGTCGACGGTGACCCGGACGACCCGGACGGCGCCGGGGCGGCGGGGGAGGGCGGCGCGCGCTGCTCGCCCCTGGAGCGCGCGGGCGACGCGCTCGGCGACGCCGAGCCGGACCCGCGTGCGCAGGACGACGCGGCAGCCGCGGCCGGCGACGACGCCGCGCCCCGTGGCGCCGGCAGCACCCCGCCGTGCGGCGCCGGCAGCACCTCGCCGTGCGGTGCCGACGACGCCTCGCCGTGCGGCGCCGACGTCACCGGGACCGAGGGCGCGGACGACCCGCCCGGCACCGGCGAGGGCACCCGGGCGCCGGGCGGCGGCGACCTCCGTCCGACCCCCGGCCCCGCCGGCCGTGCGCCTGACGCCGGACCGCGCACGGCCGCCGACGTGGACGCGGACGTGCGGTCGGCCCTCGACGCGCTGCTCGACCCCGGCTGCGCCCGGGAACCCGACGAGGCCCTCGTGGACGCCGGACGCTCCGTGCTCGAGGCGGTCGTCGCGCACGGCCGCACCGGGCGCCAGGCGCCGGCCCTCACGCTCCTCGCGCTGCTGGCGTGGTGGGACGGGGACGGCGTGCGGGCGTCCGTGCTGGTCGAGCGGGCGCTCGCGCAGGACCCGGGCCACCGGCTCGCGGAGCTGGTCGACCGCGTCCTCGGCGCGGGCCTCGCCCCGGCCTGGCTGCGTCGCCGCTGCTGAGCGGGCCGCGCCGGTCGTGCGCCTCCCGGGCGTCCGGTACGGTCGGACCACGGTTCGGGCTGCACCCGCGCAACGGCGCTCGGTGCCGGGCCGCGGACGCAGAGCACACGTGCGAGGAGCACTCAATGAGCATCGTGGTCGGGTACCTGGCGACGGTCGAGGGGCGCGCAGCCCTCACCGCGGCGACCGGTGAGGCGGTCCGCCGCGAGGAGCCGCTGGTCGTGGTCGTCAGCGAGCGCGGCGACGAGACCGACGAGCAGAAGGCCGAGCTCGCCACCGCGCTCGACGAGGTCCGCTCGTCCCTGGAGTCCCGCGGCGTGCCCCACGACGTGCGCGTCATCGCGGGCGGTCGGGACGTGGCCGAGGCCCTCATCGCGACCGCGGAGGAGACCGGCGCGACGCTCATCGTCATCGGTCTGCGCCGCCGCAGCCCGGTCGGCAAGCTGATCCTCGGCGCCAACGCGCAGCGCATCCTGCTCGACTCCCCGTGCCCCGTGCTCGCGGTGAAGCCCGACCCCAGCTGACCGGGGCGCGCGACCGGGGCCGGCCGGTCCGGGCCGCGCACGCACCGGCACGCCCGTGCCGCAGCACGGCCGTGCACCAGCGCGCCCGTGCACCCGCCCGCCCGTGCGGGCACGTGCACCCGCCGCTCGGCCGGACGGGTGGCCCGACCACCCGTCCGGGCGACGCGCGCGGTGCCCGGCCGCCCGGGTGCCGCGCGCCGCCGCCCCGGCCGGCGGCCCGACCCGCGCCGACGCGCCCGGGCGACCCGCGTCGCCCGCCAGCGGGAATCCTCCGGACCCGTCGCGCGTTGAGCAGATCTGACAGGACACCGGCCGCCGCGAGGAGGGCCTCGCCGCCCGCAGCGCACGTCCCGACGTGGGCGGGGGCCGGTACAATATCGAGGTACCCGAAGCGCCGAACCGGGTCCCTTGCTGCCGAAAGGTCCTTCGTGACGCCCCAGACTTCCACCCCCACCCTCCCGCGTGAGTTCGAGCACCCCGCCCTGCAGGACCTCGTCCGCGTCGGGCTCTCCAACGGGAGCGTCGACGCCGCTGCCCTGCGCTCGGCGTGCGAGGCCGCCCAGGTGGAGGACGCCAAGCGGCTGAAGGCCGTCGTGCGCGGTCTGGCCAACGCCGGCATCACCGTGTCGGAGCCGACCGCCGCCGCCCCGGCGACCCGCCGCGTCGCCGCCGCGACCACCGCGAAGGCGCGCCCCTCCACCAAGGCCGTGGTGGCCGCCGAGGACGGCGACGACGCCGCCGCCCAGCCCGCCGCGAAGAAGCCCCGCGCCGCCGCCGCCAAGCCGGCCGCCAAGAAGGCCACCGCGGGCAAGGCGGCCACCGCCAAGCCCGTCAAGGCGACCAAGGCCACGAAGGCCAAGGCCGGCGACGAGGTCGACGAGGACGAGGTCGAGATCGAGGACGTCGAGATCGACGTCGCCGAGCTCGAGGTCGTCGAGGCCGAGGAGACCACCGACGACGCCGAGGAGACCCCGGCGGCGGCCGCCGTGGTCCCCGCGGCCAAGGAGTCCGAGACCGAGGACACCGGCTTCGTCGTGTCCGACCGCGACGAGGACGACGCCCCGGCGCAGCAGGTCGTGACCGCGGGCGCGACGGCCGACCCGGTCAAGGACTACCTCAAGCAGATCGGCAAGGTCGCGCTGCTGAACGCCGAGCAGGAGGTCGAGCTCGCCAAGCGGATCGAGGCCGGCCTGTTCGCCGAGGAGCGCCTCGCGGCGATCGGCGACGAGCTCGAGCCGAAGGCGCGCCGCGAGCTGCAGTGGATCGCGGGCGACGGCCGTCGCGCGAAGAACCACCTGCTCGAGGCCAACCTGCGCCTCGTCGTCTCCCTGGCCAAGCGGTACACCGGCCGCGGCATGCTGTTCCTGGACCTGATCCAGGAGGGCAACCTCGGTCTGATCCGCGCGGTCGAGAAGTTCGACTACACCAAGGGCTACAAGTTCTCCACGTACGCCACCTGGTGGATCCGGCAGGCGATCACCCGCGCCATGGCCGACCAGGCCCGCACCATCCGCATCCCGGTGCACATGGTCGAGGTCATCAACAAGCTCGCCCGCGTCCAGCGGCAGATGCTCCAGGACCTGGGCCGCGAGCCCACGCCCGAGGAGCTCGCCAAGGAGCTCGACATGACCCCGGAGAAGGTCGTCGAGGTCCAGAAGTACGGTCGCGAGCCCATCTCGCTGCACACCCCGCTCGGCGAGGACGGCGACAGCGAGTTCGGTGACCTCATCGAGGACTCCGAGGCCGTCGTCCCGGCGGACGCGGTGAGCTTCACGCTGCTCCAGGAGCAGCTGCACCAGGTGCTCGACACCCTGTCCGAGCGGGAGGCCGGCGTGGTCTCCATGCGGTTCGGCCTCACCGACGGCCAGCCGAAGACGCTCGACGAGATCGGCAAGGTCTACGGCGTGACCCGCGAGCGGATCCGCCAGATCGAGTCGAAGACGATGTCGAAGCTGCGGCACCCGAGCCGCTCGCAGGTGCTGCGCGACTACCTGGACTGAGCCGCCGACGACGAAGGGCCCGTCTCCCCGAGGGGAGGCGGGCCCTTCGTCGTGGGCGGGCAGAGCGGGCGGGGCGGGCAGAGCGGGCGGGGCGGGCAGGGCGGGCGCGGCCGGAGGCGGCTGCCGCCGGCGGACCCGTCCGGGTACGCGAAGGGGCCCCGTCCGGGTACGCGAACGGGCCCCGTCCGGCTGGGTGGTCAGCCGGGCGGGGCCCGTCGGTGTGTCGTGGTGGCAGCGCGTGCGGTCCCGGCGCGCTACCGGCCCGCTGGCGTCAGCGCGCCGCGCCGGCTCCGGCGCCGTGCTCGGCGAGGAGCCTGTCGGTCTCGTCCTGCACGGAGGTCGCGACCTCCGCGTACTTGGGAGCGTGCTCCCGTGCGTGGTGCGCGCAGAACAGGAGCTCGCCCACGGGCAGCAGCACGCGGACGTAGGCCTGCGCGCCGCAGCGGTCGCAGCGGTCGGCTGCGGTCAGCGGGGTCGGCGTGGTCTCGATAGTCCCAGTCACGGTGACATACAACCACCCCCGCCCAGGATCCTTCCCGTCGAGGGCGGGTGGTTCGCTCACCGCGAAGCGGATGTCACCCCGCGGACACGCGACGGCGACACGACGGACACCCGGTGCTGAGGTCCGCGGCGGGGCTCCGCGGGAGTGTCCCCGTGACCGATTACCGTAGGGCCTCGTGTCGACCGCCTCTGCCGAGTCCAGCTACACCGCCCGCCACCTCTCTGTCCTCGAGGGGCTGGAGGCGGTCCGCAAGCGTCCGGGCATGTACATCGGCTCCACGGACTCCCGGGGCCTCATGCACTGCCTGTGGGAGATCATCGACAACTCGGTCGACGAGGCCCTGGCGGGGCACGGGGACCGGATCGACATCGTGCTGCACGCCGACTCCTCGGTGGAGGTCCGGGACACCGGGCGCGGCATCCCGGTCGACGTGGAGCCCAAGACCGGCCTGACCGGCGTCGAGGTGGTGCTGACCAAGCTGCACGCCGGCGGCAAGTTCGGCGGCGGCTCCTACGGCGCGTCCGGCGGCCTGCACGGCGTGGGCGCGTCCGTGGTGAACGCCCTGTCCGAGCGCCTCGACGTCGAGGTCGACCGCGGCGGCAAGACGCACCGGATGACGTTCCACCGGGGCGAGCCCGGCCTGTTCGACGACGCGGCGGGCCGCAGCCCGGAGTCGCCGTTCGAGCCGTTCGTGGCCCGCTCGCAGCTGGAGGTCGTCGGCAAGGTCGCCAAGGGCCGCACCGGCACCCGCATCCGCTACTGGGCGGACCGGAACATCTTCCCGTCGACGGCGGTGTTCTCCTACGACGAGCTCGTGACTCGCGCCCGGCAGACCAGCTTCCTGGTGCCCGGGCTGACGATCACCGTCCGCGACGAGCGCGGCCTGCCCGGCACGCCGGGCGCCGACGCCCCGCACGAGGAGGTGTTCCGGCACGACGGCGGCACCGTGGACTTCGCGGACTTCCTCGCGCCGGACGCACCCGTGACGGACACGTGGCACCTGACCGGCTCCGGCTCGTTCACCGAGACCGTGCCCGTGCTGGACGCCCGCGGGCACATGACCCCGCAGGAGGTGACGCGCGACTGCGAGGTCGACGTGGCGCTGCGGTGGGGCACCGGCTTCGAGACCGAGGTCCGCACCTTCGTCAACATCATCGCGACGCCCAAGGGCGGCTCGCACCTGGCGGGGTTCGAGACGGCGCTGCTGCGCACGCTGCGCAAGCAGGTCGAGGCGAACGCGCGCCGGCTGAAGATCTCCGCCAAGGACGGCGGCGACCGGATCGAGAAGGACGACGTGCTCGCGGGCCTGACCGCCGTGGTCACCGTGCGCCTGGCCGAGCCGCAGTTCGAGGGCCAGACCAAGGAGGTCCTCGGCACCGCGCCGGTCCGGAACATCGTCGCGAAGGTCGTCGACACCGAGCTCGCGGGGATCCTCACCTCGGCGAAGCGGGAGCACAAGGCGCAGGCCGCCGCGCTGCTGGACAAGGTCGTGGGGGAGATGCGCGCCCGCGTCTCCGCCCGGAAGCAGAAGGAGATCTCCCGGCGCAAGACGGCCCTGGAGTCGTCCTCGCTGCCCGCGAAGCTCGCCGACTGCCGCAGCGACGACGTGGAGCGCAGCGAGCTGTTCATCGTCGAGGGCGACAGCGCGCTGGGCACCGCCAAGCTCGCGCGGTCCTCGGACTTCCAGGCGCTGCTGCCGATCCGCGGCAAGATCCTCAACGTCCAGAAGGCGTCGATCTCCGACATGCTGCGCAACGCCGAGTGCGCGGCGATCATCCAGGTGCTCGGCGCCGGCTCCGGCCGGACGTTCGACCTGGACGCGGCCCGGTACGGCAAGGTCGTGCTGATGACCGACGCCGACGTCGACGGCGCGCACATCCGCACGCTGCTGCTCACGCTGTTCTTCCGCTACATGCGCCCGCTGGTCGAGGCGGGCCGGGTGTACGCCGCCGTGCCGCCGCTGCACCGCATCGAGGTGATCGGCGCCGGCAGCCGCAAGAACGAGTACGTCTACACCTACTCCGAGGCGGAGCTCGCGGCGACGCTCAAGAAGCTCGACCGGGCCGGCAAGCGGTACAAGGAGGACATCCAGCGGTACAAGGGCCTCGGCGAGATGGACGCCGACCAGCTGTCGGAGACGACGATGGACCCGCGGCACCGCACGCTGCGCCGGGTGACCCTGCCCACCGCGGAGAGCGCTGACGCGCTGGTCCGGCGCGCGGAGGAGACGTTCGAGCTGCTGATGGGCTCCGACGTCGCCCCGCGCAAGGACTTCATCGTCGCGGGCGCCTCGACCCTGGACGCCTCCCAGATCGACGCCTGAGATTTGCGCGTGACACCGCGCCGCGCGTCCGGCACGGTGTCGGCCATGGCCCAGACCACCGAGCCCCAGCCCGCCGATCCGCAGCCCGCCGAGCCGCGCGCCCCGCTCGCCGAGCGCGCCGCCGCCCCCGCGGTGCTGCCGGAGCCCGACCCCGCCGCGACGGGCCTGTCCTGGCGCCCGCTCACCCGCGCCGACGTCCCGGCGCTGGCGGCGCTGGTGGCGCGCGTCGAGGAGCTCGACGCGCAGCCGTTCCGCACGAGCGAGGCCGAGGTCGACGAGTGGTTCGACGGCGAGTGGAAGGACCTCGCCCGGGACTCCCGGGTGGGGCTGGACGCCGACGGCGCCCCGCGGGCGTGGCTGCTCACGGACTCCTCGCCCGGCGACGTCCGGGTGGTGCGGGTGCACCTGTCCGGCGGGGTCGACCCGCAGTGGCGCGGCCGGGGGATCGGCCGGGCGCTGGTCGGCTGGGGCACCGCGCGGGCGCGCCAGCGCCTCGTGGAGTCCGGCAAGGACGTGCCGGGGCGGATCTTCGGGTTCCTGGAGGACCACCGCACCGACGCGCTCGCGCTGTACGCGGCGGCCGGCTACACGCCGATCCGGTTCTTCACGGACATGCGCCGGGACCTGTCCCGCCCGCTGCCGGAGGTGCGCGCGCCCGAGGGCGTGCGGATCGTGCCGTGGTCCGACGAGCTGGACGAGCCGGTGCGCCTGGCGCACAACGAGGCGTTCGCCGACCACTGGGGCAGCGAGCCGCGGACCCCGGAGGCGTGGCGGGTGGGCCGCGCGATGTTCGCCCCGCAGTGGAGCCACGTGGCCCTCGACGCGACGACCGGCGAGGTCGCGGGGTACACGATGTCGGGCCGCTACGAGCACGACTGGGCGGTCGCCGGGTTCACCTCCGGGTACACCGAGCTGCTCGGCGTCCGGCGGGCGTGGCGGGGCCGGGGCGTGGCGCCCGCGCTGCTGGAGGCGGCGATGCGGTCCTTCCGGGCCGACGGGATGGAGTACGCCGAGCTGGACGTGGACACCGCGAACCCCTCGGGCGCGCACGGCCTGTACGCGCGCCTCGGCTACGAGGTCACGCACGGCGCGGTGATGACCTCGATCGAGGTCTGAGGCGTGGGCCCTACGCTGTGCGCATGACGGCGCTGGAGGACGGGCGGGCGCAGCCCGGGGGGACCCTCGACGAGGACGCCACGTGGCGGGCGTACCTCGGGCTGTCCCGCGAGATGTTCGTGGCCCTGGAGCGGGCGCTCGGCGCCGACGCCGGGGTGTCGGTCGCGGACCTGGAGCTGCTGGAGCCGCTGCTCGCCGCGGGCGAGCCGGGCCTGCGGGCCAAGGACCTTGCCGCGGCGGCGGAGTGGCAGGACAGCCGGGTCTCGCACCAGCTGCGGCGGATGGAGCAGCGCGGCCTGGTCACCCGCAGCCGGGACCGGCAGGACGCCCGCGGCACGGTGGTCGGCCTGACCGCCGAGGGCGCGCGGACCGCCCGGGTGGCGCGCGCCACCCGCCGGGCGGTCGTGCGGGACCTGCTGCTCGGCCCGTTGGACGAGCAGCAGGTCCGGGCCCTGGTGGAGGTCGCCGGGCTGGTCCGGTCCCGGATCGCCGAGCGCGGCGTCGGGCGCTGACCCCGCCCGGCCGCTGAGCGCCCCCGGACCGCGGCGCGTGCCGCGGTCCGGACGGGCCCGGCGTCAGCCGATCGCGAGCGGCGGCGCGCTGAGCGGCTGCCCCGAGCCGTCGCGGCGGTCGTCGAGCTCCGGCAGGTCGACCGGCTGCCCGGCGGAGCCGGTCGCGCGGGCCGGCGCGGGGCCGACCCAGGCGAGGAACAGCGCGTCCTCGCCCTTGAGGAACCGGTGCGCGCGCACCCCGCCGGTCGCGCGGCCCTTGCCGGGGTAGCGGGAGAACGGCGTGACCTTCGCGCTGCCGGCCTGCGTGCCGGGCAGGGCGGTGGACGACCCGGCGACCGTGACCACCACGGGCCCGTCGTCGCCGCCGTCGGCCGCGTCCTGCGCGGGCAGCGCGCCGAAGTGCACGACCCGGTGGCCCGGCGCGAGCTTCATGCCGGCCATGCCGCCCGCCGGCCGGCCCTGCGGGCGCACGGCGGACGCCGGGTAGTGCAGCAGCGCGGCGTCGGAGGCGATGAACACCAGCTCGTCGGCCTCGTCCACGGTGGCGCAGCCGACCACCTCGTCGCCGTCCTTGAGCGCGATGACGTCCCAGGAGTCGCGGTTGGCGGGCGCCTCGCCGGGGGTGACCCGCTTGACCACGCCCTGCGCCGTGCCCAGCGCGAGCGTGGGCGCGTCCGCGCCGACGGGCACGAGGCCGACGACCCGCTCGCCCTTGTCGAGCGCGAGCAGCTCGGACAGCGGCAGCCCGCCGGACAGGGTGGGCGCGCCGTCGGTGGGCGGCAGGCCCGGCAGGTCGAGCACCGACACCCGGCGCACGACGCCGCGGGAGGTCAGCACGCCGACCTCGCCGCGCACGGTGGTCGCCACGGCGCCGGCCAGCACGTCGTGCTTGGCCCGGTGCGCGCCGGGCGCCGGGCGCAGGGGCACGTCGGTGCTGCCGGTGCGGGCGACGAGCCCGGTCGCGGACAGCAGCGCGTAGCAGGGGCTGTCCGGGATCTCCAGGGACAGCGCGGGCGCGGCGGCGCGGCCGCGCGGGGCGGGCGCCCCCTCGGCGGCGGTGGCGGTGCCGCCCGCGGACTCCAGCAGGATGGTCCGGCGCGGCGTGCCGTAGGTCGCGGCGACCTCGGCCATCTCGTCCGACACGGTGCTGCGCAGCAGCGCCTCGTCGGCGAGGATCGCCTGCAGCGCGGCGATCTGCTCGGCGAGGTCGTCGCGCTCCTTCTCCAGCTCGATCCGGGAGAACCGGGTCAGCCGGCGCAGCCGCAGCTCGAGGATGTACTCCGCCTGCGGCTCGGACAGGTCGAACACGTCGCGCAGCCGGGTGCGGGCGGTGTCGGCGTCGTCCGAGGACCGGATGACCTGGATGACCTCGTCGATGTCGACGATCGCGATGAGCAGGCCCTCGACCAGGTGCAGCCGCTCGGTGCGCTTGGCGAGCCGGTGCCGGGTCCGGCGGCGGACCACGTCGATCCGGTGGTCGACCCACACCCGCAGCAGGTCGCGCAGCCCGAGGGTGCGCGGCTGGCCCTCGACCAGCGCGACGTTGTTGATGGAGAACGAGTCCTCGAGCGGCGTGTACCGGTAGAGCTGCTCCAGCACGGCGTCCGGGTCGAAGCCGGTCTTCACCTCGATCACCAGCCGCAGACCGTGCTGGCGGTCGGTGAGGTCCAGGGCGTCCGAGATGCCGGAGAGCTTCTTGGACTGCACGCCCTCCTTGATCTTCTCGATGACCTTCTCCGGGCCGACCGTGTACGGCAGCTCGGTGATCACGATGCCCTTGCGGCGCGGGGTGACGTTCTCGATCCGCGCGGTGGCCCGGGTGCGGAACGCCCCGCGGCCGGTGCGGTAGGCGTCGCGGACGCCCTCCAGGCCGATGATCTTGCCGCCGCTGGGCAGGTCGGGGCCGGGCACGAACCGCAGCAGCTCGTCGAGGGTCGCGTCGGGGTGCAGCACCAGGTGCCGCGCCGCCGCGATCACCTCGACGAGGTTGTGCGGCGCCATGTTGGTGGCCATGCCGACCGCGATGCCGGACGCGCCGTTCACCAGCAGGTTCGGGATCGCCGCGGGCAGCACGCCGGGCTGGGTGAGCTTGTTGTCGTAGTTCGGGACGAAGTCGACGACGTCCTCGTCCAGGCCGGCGGTCATCGCCAGCGCGGACGGCGCCATCCGGGCCTCGGTGTACCGGGGGGCCGCGGGGCCGTCGTCCAGCGAGCCGAAGTTGCCGTGCCCGTCGACCATCGGCAGCCGCAGGGAGAACGGCTGGGCCATCCGCACCATCGCGTCGTAGATCGCGGTGTCGCCGTGCGGGTGCAGCTTGCCCATCACCTCGCCGACGACGCGGGCCGACTTCACGTGCGCGCGGTCGGGCCGCAGGCCCATGTCGTGCATCTGGAACAGGATGCGGCGCTGGACCGGCTTGAGGCCGTCCCGCGCGTCCGGCAGGGCGCGCGAGTAGATCACCGAGTAGGCGTACTCGAGGAACGAGCCCTCCATCTCGGTGGCGACGTCGATGTCGACGATGCGCTCGACGACGGGCTCGCCCGGGACGGCGGGGGTGCTGCTGCGGCGCGCCATGCGGATCGCGGCTCCATGCGTGTGCGGGGACGGGGCGCCCCTATTGTCCTCGCAGACCAGGGGTGGGGACGACCACGACGCGCGGCGGACGCCCGGCTAGGCTCGGGGCATGGCCGAGCACCCGGGTGACGCGCCCCCGCCGGGCGGGGACGACGCGGACTACCCGGGCAGCTGGGAGGCCGACGTGGTGCTGCGCGACGGCAGCACCACGCACGTGCGCCCGATCCGCCCCGACGACGCCGACGCGCTGCAGGCGTTCCACGTCGCGCAGTCCGAGGCGTCCACCTACCTGCGGTTCTTCGCGCCGCTGGAGCGGCTGCCCGACCGCGACCTGGCCCGCTTCACCCGCGTGGACCACCGGGACCGCGTGGCCCTGGTCGCGGTGACGGGCGACGACGCGATCATCGGCGTCGCCCGGTACGACCGGGTGGCCCCCGGCGAGGCGGAGGTGGCGTTCAACATCGCCGACGCCCACCACGGGCGGGGCCTGGGCTCGGTGCTGCTGGAGCACCTGGCGGCCGCGGCGCGGGAGCGGGGGATCCGCCGGTTCACCGCCGAGGTGCTGCCGCAGAACGGCCGGATGATCGCGGTGTTCCGCGAGGCCGGGTACTCGCTGCAGCAGCACATGGAGGACGGCGTCGTCACCGTGCGGTTCGACATCGACCCCACGGACCGCTCGCTCGCGGTGATGATGGCCCGCGAGCACGCCGCCGAGGCGCGCAGCGTGCAGGGCCTGCTCACCGCCCGGTCGGTCGTGGTGCTGTCCTCGCCCGCGGCCGCGCCGGGCTCGCTGGACGACCGCCGGGCCGAGCGCGCGCTGGCCGACCTCGTCGCCGGCGGCGGCCGGGGGGACCAGCCGGAGGACCGCACCGGCGCGGTGACCGTGGCACGCGGCGACGAGCGCCCCGTCGAGGTGCACGTGGTCGGCCGCGCGCGGCCCGCCGACGGGCCCGACGACCCGCGGGTGCGCTACTGGGACCGGCTGGACGACGTGCCGGGGCCGGTGGACCTCGCGGTGCTGGCACTGCCCGCCGCGGAGGCGGTCGTCGCCGTGCGCGCGCTCGGCCGGCTCGGCGCGCGGGGCGTGGTGGTGCTGTCCGGCGGGTACGCCGAGCAGGGCCCCACCGGCCTGGCCCTGCAGCGGGCGCTGCTGCGCGCCGCGCACGCCGCGGGCCTGCGGGTGATCGGCCCGCGGTCCTACGGCTTCCTCTCGCACGCCGCGGGCGGGCTGCTGAACGCCTCCCTCACGGAGGACCCGCCGCCCGCGGGCCGGATCGGGCTGTTCTGCCAGTCGGCGTCCACGGCCGTGTCGATCCTCGGCTCGGTGCGCCGCCGGCACCTGGGGCTGGCGCACCTGGTGTCCGCGGGCAACCGGGCGGACGTGTCGGGCAACGACCTCATGCAGTTCTGGCAGGACGACGACACCACCGACGTGGTCGCCCTGTACCTGGAGTCGATCGGCAACCCGCGCAAGTTCTCCCGGGTGGCCCGCCGGCTGGCCACCGCCAAGCCGGTGGTCGTCGTGACCGCCGGCCGGTCCGGCCACGTGGTGCCGCCCGGCCACGCCGTCCGGCCGACGCAGACCTCGCGGCACACGCTGCAGGAGGTGATGCGCCGCTCGGGCGTGGTGCTGGTGGACAACACCCACCAGATGCTCGAGGTGGCCCAGCTGTTCGCCCTGCAGCCGCTGCCGCCGGGCCGCCGCGCCGCGGTGGTGGCCTCGTCCTCCGCGATGGCCTCGCTGGTGTCGGAGGCGCTCGGCGCCGCCGGGTTCACCGTGACCCGGGCGCCGGCGATCCTGCACGAGGACGCCGACGACGCGAAGGTCGAGCGCACGTTCGCCGAGGTGTACGCCGACCCGGGCGTCGACGTCGTGGTCACCGTGCACGTGCCGACCGTCGGCCCTCGCGACGACCGGGTGGCGCAGGCGCTCGCCCGGCACGCCGCCGGGTCCGGGCGGACGTCGGTGGCCTGCCTGCTCGGCCTGCACGGCGCCACGCCCGAGCTCACGGCGCCCGACGCGGACGGCGCGCTGCGCACGGTCCCGGCCTACACCACCCCCGAGGACGCCGTGCTGGCGCTGGGGCAGTCCGCCCGGTACGCCGCCTGGCGCGCCGCCGACCGCGGCCGCCTCGTCGCGCCGGAGGGCATCCACGCGCGCACCGCCCGCCGGCGGGTCGCCGGCTGGCTGGACGAGGCCGGCAGCCGGGAGTCCCTCGAGCTCGGGCCGGAGCGCACCGCCGAGCTGCTGGGCCTCGCGGGCGTCGAGGTGTTCGAGTCCGTCGGCGTGCACGACGCCGACGAGGCGGTCGCCGCCGCCCGGCGGCTCGGCTGGCCGGTCGCGCTGAAGTCCACGGTGCCCGCGCTGCGGCACCGGTCCGACCTCGGCGGCGTGCGCCTCGACGTGCACGACGAGGCCGAGCTGCGCGCCGACGTGGCGCAGGTGCTGGCGCTCGCGGAGGGCCGCGCCCCCGAGCCGGGCCGCGCGCCGCTGGAGGTGCAGGCGATGGCGCCGCACGGCGTGGCCTGCGTGATCCGGTCCGCGGAGGACCCGCTGTTCGGGCCGGTGCTCGGGTTCGGGCTCGGTGGCGACACCACCGACCTGCTCGGCGACGTGGCGTGGGCGGTGCCGCCGCTCACCGACGTGGACGTCGCCGACATGGTGCGCGCACCGCGCTCGTCGCCGCGGCTGTTCGGCTACCGGGGGGTGCCGCCGCTCGACGTGGCGGCCCTGGAGGACGTGCTCGCGCGGGTGTCGGTGCTCGCCGACCAGCTGCCCGAGCTGCTGCACCTGGAGCTCAACCCGGTGGTCGTCGCGGAGCACGGCGCGTACGTGCTCGGCGCCACCGCGCGGGTCGGCGTCGCGGCCACCCGGGCGGACGGCCCGCGGCGCGCGCTGCCGGGCTGAGGCGGCGGGTGTGACTCCCCGGCACCGCGGGTGGGAGGATGTCCGGGTGCCTGCACCGTCCACCGACCTGATCCGTGACCTGCACCGCGCGGGGTACTACCCCGACCT
>JAPSIJ010000131.1 GCA_031178805.1 Cellulomonas sp.
CCACGACGAGCACCCCGATCACCTCGCGCCGGTAGTGCAGCCCGAGGTTCGTGGCGGTCTCCCGGCCGAGCGCGAGGACGTCCAGCCGGTGCCGGCGGCGCCAGACCAGCACGGCGAGCACCGCGCAGAGCGCGAGGGCCCACGGCAGGTACTCGCGGTTCGAGTTCGACAGGTTGCCGAACAGCCGCGCGGACAGCACGTCGAACTCGCTCGGCGCCAGCATCCGCTGCATGAACGTGCTCAGGGCGGCGAAGCCGAGCCCGAGCACCACCCCGACCAGCAGCATGAGGTGCAGGTCGCCGCGCCGGCCGGAGAACAGCCACCCGTAGAGCACGGTGGCGAAGCCGACCATCAGCGCGCTCTGCGCCAGCACCTTGGGCAGCCCGTCGGACGCGGCCAGCGTGCTGGCGCCGAAGAAGAACACCAGCGCCGTCTGCATCACCGTGTACAGGGCGTCGAAGCCCATGATCGACGGCGTGAGGATCCGGTTGCCGGTGACCGTGTGGAACAGCACGGTCGCGGTGGCCTGGCAGAACGCCACCACGGCGACGGTCAGCACGCTGCTGACCCGCATCCCGACGGTGAGCTGGAACGCCCGGGTCCCCGGCTCGGCGGCGATGCCCCACGTCAGCACGCCGACGGCCGCGGCGACCGCGACGGCGGCCAGCACCGGCAGCGTCCACGCGCGCCGCCCGCGGGGCGGGCCGTCGGCGACCGGCGGCGCCGCGGTGCCGTGGGTGCCGGCGGGGGCGAGGACGGTGTCAGGCACGGCGGCGCTCCCGCAGGATCAGGGTGAGGAACACGGCGGTGCCGACGATGCCCAGCACCATCGACACCGGCACCTCGAACGGCATCCGCACGACGCGGCCGAGGATGTCGCAGGTGGTGACGAGCGCGACGCCGCCGAGGCAGACCCACGGCAGCGAGGAGCGCAGGTCGTCGCCGCGCAGCCGGGACACGATGTTCGGCACCACGAGCCCGAGGAACGGCAGGAAGCCGACCACGACGGTCGTGACGCCGGTCGACACGGCGACCAGGCAGGTCCCGACCAGCACCAGGCGGTCGTACCGGGCGCCCAGGCTCGTGGCGACGTCCCGGCCGAGCCCGGCGACGGTCAGCCGGTCCGCCAGCAGGTAGACGAGCAGCGCCACCACGGCCACCGCCCAGAGCACCTCGTACCGGCCCTGCACCACCTGCGTGAAGGAGCCCATGAACCAGGTGCCGAGCAGCTGCAGCCGGTCGGTGGACACGGCGAGGTAGCTGGTGAAGGAGGACACCACCGCGCCGAGCATGATGCCGACCAGCGGCACCACCAGCGACGTCCGCCAGGCCACGCGGCGCAGCACCGCCAGGAACGCCAGCGTCCCGCCGAACGCCGCCGCGCTCGCCACCACCATCTGCACCGTGAGGCCCGCGCGGGGCGCGACCAGCGTGGTGACCAGCAGGCCGAGCGCCGCCCACTCGGTGGTCCCGGTGGTGGTGGGCTCCACGAACTTGTTCTGCACCAGCAGCTGCATGACCAGCCCCGAGGTGCTCATCGCGACGCCGGCCAGCACCAGCGCGGTGGTGCGCGGCACGCGCGACGCCCAGAACACCTGCCCGCCGCCGTCGGACCGGAGGTCGTAGACGCCGACGAACAGCGACCCCGCGACGAGCGCCGCCACCACGACGGTGGCGGCGAGCAGCGGCAGGGCGCGGCGCACCGCGCCCCGCGGCGGCCGTCCGGCGGGGACGGCGGCCGCGGGGGCGGGGCGGACGGTGGTGCTCACCGGCGGTGGCTCAGGCGGAGGCGCCGAACGCGTCGGCGATCTGCTCGAACAGCGCGGTGTAGGACTGGATGTCCTCGGTCAGGTAGAAGTCCGGGTCCAGGTAGATGACCTGGCCCTCGCGGACGGCGGTGACGTCCTGCAGCAGCGGCGAGCCCTCGACGAGCTCCTGCGCGGCGACGTACCCCTCGGTGTCGAGCGCGCCGTCCCGGTCCAGCACGATCAGCCAGTCCGGGTCGGACTGCGCGATCGCCTCGAGCGAGATGTCGTCGCCGTGCGTGGTGTCCTCGGCCTGCGTCTCGATCGCCGGCACCAGGTCCAGGGCGGTGAACACCGGGCCCACCGCGCGGCCGGAGCCGGGCGCGGCGTAGGCGATCTCGCCGCCGGACGTGATGAGCCCCATCACGGTGTCGGTGCCGTTGTAGGCGTCCGCCGCGGCGGCCGTCGCGTCCTCGAGCGCCTGCGCGAGCTCCGCGGCCTCGTCCTCCTTGCCGAAGACCTGGCCCAGCACCTCGACCTGGCGGACCAGGCCGTCGGTGATGACCTCGTCCTCCGTCGGGTCGGTCTCGATGGTCGCCGGCACCATGCCGAGCAGGTCGGTGTAGTAGCTGCCGAACCGCTGGCCGCCGATCACCAGGTCGGGCTCGGCGGCGAGCACCTGCTCCAGGTCGGGCTCCCGGTGCGAGCCGACGTCCAGCACCTCGGGGTCGTCGGTGTACTCCGGCCACAGGTCGCCCATGACCGGCTTGGGCGCCGCCACGAGCTCCACGCCCCAGTCGGACAGGGTCTGGAACACGTGGTTGTCCAGCGCGACGACGCGCTCGGGCTGGTACGGCACCTCGATCTCGCCGTGGTTGTCGGTGACCGTGACCGTCTCCGGCGCGGCGGTCGTGGCCGTGCCGGCGTCGCCGGAGCCGGCGGCGGGGCCGGACGCGCACGCGGTGAGCGCGAGCAGGCCGGCCACGAGCGGCAGGGCGAGGGCGGGTCGGCGCAGGGCGGGGCGGTGCAGCAGCAAGGGTGTTCCTCCGTGGGTCGCGCGGGCGGCCGGGCCGGCGGGTGCCGGCGACAGAGGATAGCCATACCTAACTTGTCCGGGTCCAGCCCGGTTGCGTCACACCCGCTCGATCGCGAAGGCCGTGAGGAAGCCCAGCGCGGTGATGAGGCCGGTCAGCAGGTGCGCGCGCTCGAACGCCTCGGGGATCATCGTGTCGGCGAGCATCGCCAGGATCGCGCCGGCCGCCACGGCCGTGATCGCCGCGACGACGCCCTCGGACGCCCCCTGCAGCAGCAGCGAGCCCAGCAGCGCCGCCAGGCCGCTGGCGAGCGCGATCCCGCCCCACACCCCGAACACGTACCGGGCGCTGCGGCCGGCGCGCCGCATCCCCGCGGCGCTGGACAGGCCCTCCGGCACGTTGGAGATGACCACCGCCGCGAGGACGCCCACGCCGACGCCCTGGCCGCCCAGCACGGACAGGCCCAGCACCACCGACTCCGGGACGCCGTCCAGCAGCGCGCCCACGGCGATCGCGGCGCCGCTGCCCGCCGCGTCCTGCTCCGAGGGCTGCTGGTCGCCGGACCGCTTCCGGTGCCGGGCGCCGCGCCGCGCGAGCGCGGCGTTGGCGAGCACGTAGACGACCGCGCCGGCGAGGAACCCGCCCACGGTGGGGCCCAGCCCACCCGCGCGCTCGGCCTCGTCCACCAGCTCGAACGCCAGCGCGGAGATCAGCACGCCGGCGCCGAACGCCATGATCCCGGCCACCACCCGCTGGGGGACGCGCACGAACCAGGCGACGAGCGCGCCCAGCACGAGCGCGAGCCCGCCGACGAGCCCCCAGCCGCCGGCCTCGAGCCAGGCCGGCACGGTCAGTCCAGCAGGCCGACGATGTAGCCGACGAACAGCAGGGCGCCGAGCGCCACGACCACGCCCACCAGGGCGTACACCAGCCAGTTGGTCCGCCGGCTCGGCAGGTCCGGCTCCTGGAACGCCGCGCCGGACGTGCTGGACTCGCCCGGGGGCGTGTCACCGGGGGCGACGCCGCCGCCCGGCTCGAGGCCGGGGGTGTTCGACGGGTCCGGGTCGGGGCTCGGCGTGCTCATGCGGTGCCTCTCGGGACGCGGGGACCGGGCCGTCGACCGGCGCCGGGCGTGCCCCGCCACGGTAGGCACGTCGGCCGCGCGCGGCGACCGGACGCCGCGGTCAGAGCTGCGCGGGGTCCGGGCCGGTGGCGTTGGTGCGGATCGCCTCGGCCATCTCCTGCACCAGCCGGTCCATCCCCACGAGCGCGTCGGCGTCCCACGGGTCGAGCTCGTCGGAGTACATGTTCAGCGCCACGGTGGTGTCCGCGTCGACCTGGCCGGGCAGCGCCGCCGCCGACCGGAACCCGCTGCCGATCGCGGCGTCGCGCCAGGCGGGCCACCGGTCGTCCGCGAGCACGTCGGGCACCAGCTCGCCGCGCAGCTGCTGGATCGCCAGCACGCAGGGCCCCTCGCCGGCGAGCACCTCGACGTGGTCGCAGTGCGCCGCCCGCTCCCCGCTGCTGGCGACGTCCGCGAGCAGGTGGTGGCGGCGCACGATGATGCTGCACTCGGTGGGGACGCCGACCCGCGCCGCGGCCTCGTGGGCGTACGCGGTGAGCAGGGCGGCGAGCGAGTCGTCGGGGTCCACGCGGGGGCACCTCCACGGCGGGCGAGCAGGATCGGTGGAACTGTCTCACGCCCGGGAGGGGTCGTGTTACCACGACGGACCCCGGGCCGCACGCGGAGGCGCGCGGCCCGGGGTCCGCCGGTGGTGCGGGTCAGGCCCGGTGCGCCGGCTCCGAGTCCGACGGGGCGCCCGCGTCCGGCTCGGCGGTGGTCCGGTGCATCGGGTGCGGGTGGCTGCGCTCCAGGGAGGCGCCCTCCACGTCGACGTCCGGCAGGATCCGGTCCAGCCAGCGCGGGATCCACCACGCCGCCTTCCCGGCCAGGTGCATCACCGCCGGGATCAGCAGCATCCGGACCACGAACGCGTCCAGCAGCACGCCGAACGCCAGGCCGAAGCCGAGCGGCCGGATGATCGCGGACTCCGCGAACACGAAGCCCGAGAACACCGCGGTCATGATGATCGCGGCCGCGGTGACGACCACCCGGCCGGCGTGCAGGCCGCGGCGGACCGCCACCCGCGGGTCGACGCCGTGGGCGTATGCCTCGCGCATCCCCGACACCAGGAACAGCTGGTAGTCCATCGCCAGGCCGAACAGCACCCCGGTGACGATGATCGGCAGGAAGCTCAGCACCGGCGCCGGGTCGTGCACGCCGAACACCGACCCCAGCCAGCCCCACTGGTAGATCGCGACCACGCCGCCGAGGCCCGCGAACAGTGACAGCACGAACCCGAGGGTCGCCGTGACCGGCACGAAGATCGACCGGAACACCACGATCAGGATGATCAGCGACAGCCCGACGACGATCGCCAGGTACCCCGGCAGCACGTTCGCGAGCTTCTCGGACACGTCCACGTTGGCGCTCGTGGTGCCCGCGACGCCGAGCTCGACGTCGCCGTCCAGCGGGGACGCGTTGCGCAGGTCGCGCACCAGCTGCTCGGTGCTCTCGCTGTCCGGGCCCTCGGCCGGCACCACCTGGAAGGCCAGCACCGTGCCCGCCTCGTTGGCGCCGATGGGCGCGACCGCCACGACGTCGTCGAACGCCGCGAGCTCCTCGCCCACCCGGACCTGCGCGGCCGGCAGCCCGGCCTCGTCGACGGCCTCGGGCAGGTCGGCGACCACGAGCAGCGGGCCGTTGACGCCGGCGCCGAACTTCTGCTCCGTGATCGTGTACGCCTGGTACTGCGTCGAGTCCGCGGGCTCCGCCGCGCCGGTCGGCAGGCCCAGCCGCATGGACAGCGCCGGGATCGCGATGACCAGCAGCACCGCGAGGCCCCCGACCAGGGTCAGCACCGCGCGCGAGGTGCGCATCGGCGTGGTGGGCACCGGCTCCGGCGCCACGTGGCCGATCTCCGCGCGCTTCTTCCTCGGCAGCACCCGCAGGCCGATCCGGGACAGCAGCGCGGGGGTCAGCGTGATGGCGATGAGGATCGCCACCAGGATGCAGAACGCGCCCACGGAGCCCATCAGGCCGAGGAACGGGATGCCGGTGACGTTCAGCGCCAGCAGGGCGACGAACACGGTGGACCCGGCGAACACCACGGCGTTGCCCGCGGTGCCGTTGGCCAGGCCGATGGACTCCTCCAGCTCGACCCCGTCGCGCAGCTGGCGGCGGTGCCGGTTGAGGATGAACAGCGAGTAGTCGATGCCGACCGCCAGGCCGAGCATGATGCCGAGCACCGGCGTCACCGACAGCATCTCGACCGAGCCGGACAGCGCCAGGGACGCGACCGCGCCGATGGCGACGCCCACCAGGGCGGACACGATCGGCAGCGCGGCGGCGATCACGGTGCCGAGCATGACCAGCAGCACGATGCCGGCCACGACCACGCCGATCACCTCGCCCGGGCCGAGCACGCTGGGCACGCCCTGGGTGAGGTCGCTGGACATCTCGACCGAGGCACCGGCGAGGTCGGCGTCCTCCAGCGACGCCACGACGGCGTCCTTGGTCTCGTCCGAGACCTCGAACTGCGCCTCCTCGAACGAGATGCTCGCCACCGCGGCGGACTCGTCCTCGGACACCTGCCGGATGCCCTCCGCGAGGTCCAGCAGCGCCGCCCCGTCCTCGAGCCGGGCGGCCTGCGCCTCGAGCTCCGCGCGGCCCTCGTCAGCCGTCTGCTGCTGCGCGTCCAGCGCCGCCTGCTGCGCG
>JAPSIJ010000132.1 GCA_031178805.1 Cellulomonas sp.
CCGTCGCGGTCCGCGTAGATCACCTGCAGCGCGGGCAGCGGCCGCTCGGACCGGGACAGCAGGTGCGCGACCGTCAGGTGCTCCCGGCTGTCCAGCACCTCCATCAGCCGCAGCTCCTTGGTGGTCAGGTCCCGCACCACGTCGCCGTCGGCGTACCGCTGCCCGGCCTTCACCCGGTCCCCGAGCCGGTTGAGCATCTCCTGCCCGCCCCGCGCCGTCGGGCCGAACACCACGAGCTCGGGCAGCCCGTGCTGGTAGAAGCCGACGGTGTAGCAGTACTGCGGCTCCCCGTCGCCGGGGCCGACGTACTGCACCGCCCAGCCGTGGTCGGCCATGAGCTGCTGCATCCAGGACAGGTACGAGACGGCGAAGGCGGGATCCATGCCCGCCACCCTCCCGCGCCCCTCCGACACGCGCCGGGAGGACCGCCTCAGCGCTGCACGAGCGCCCCGTACCAGCCGAGCCCCTCGTAGGTCTCGTAGCCGGGGGTGCGCGCGAACCCGACGGTGGCGTCGTCGTCGACGTAGGAGCCGGTCGCCGCGTCGCCGGTGCGCAGGGCCACCCGCTCGGACAGCACGCCGGCGCGGTCGGAGGCGGCCAGCACGAGGCCGGTGCGGTCCAGCACCAGGACGCGCGTCGCCTCCCGCTCGCCCGGGGCCAGCCGGACGCCGTCGACGATGGCCTGCGCCTGCCGCTCCCAGTCGAAGAACACGCCGAGCGCGCCCACCGGCCGCCCGGTGGCGCGCCCGCCCTCGCGGACCGCCGTCGCGTAGGTGGCGGTCAGCGCGCCCAGCGCGGGGTCGGCGGCCACGTCGAGGGCGGCGTAGTCGTCGCCGTCCCGGGTGGCCATCGCGGCGCGGAACCAGGGCTGCCGGCTGACGTCGCTGCCGAGCACGCCCGCCCCGCGGTCGGTGGCGGCGCGGGCGACGACGCGCCCGTCGGCGTCGGCGAGCCACAGGTCGAGGTAGACGGTGTAGCTGCGCAGGATCGTCGCCAACCGGTCGCCGGCGTGCCGGGCCGCGGCCGGGTCGCCCGGCTCCAGCGCGGCCACCAGCGCGGCGTCGGTGGCCCACCAGCGCACGTCGCAGGACCGCTCGTACAGGTTGCGGTCCAGCAGCTCGATCACGTTCAGCGCGAGGTCCGCGAGCCGCTGGCCCCGGACCCGGCCCACCAGCTCGTGGCCGAGGCCGACGAGCTCGTCCAGCCGGGGCCGCAGCTCGCCGGACAGCTCCTCGGACAGCGCGCGGGCGCGGTCCGCCACCTCGCCGACCTCGCGCGCGACGACGGCGAACCCGGCGCCCTCGTCGCCGACGCGCGCCGACTCGATCAGCGCGTTCAGCGCGAGCATCTTCGTGCTGCGCGCGACCTGCTCGATGCCCTGCAGCTTCTCGTCCGTGACGCGCCCGACCTCCTCGGCCAGTCGCACGACCCGTTCCGGCACGGCGGTCTCCTGTCTCGGTAGGCGGTGTCCCGGTCCGCTCCCCCGGCCTATCGGCCGCCCGGGCACCGGCCTGAGCAGCGACGACGGCCCGGCTCGCGGCGTAGGTTCGCCCCGTGACCGTGCCCCTGACGACCGCCGCCCGCGACGCCCTGGTGGCCCGGCTGCGCGCCGCGGGCTGCGTGTACGCCGAGGACGAGGCGGCCCTGCTCGCCGCCGAGGCCACCGACCCCGCCGCGCTGGCGGCGCTGACCGCGCGGCGGGTGGCCGGCGAGCCGCTGGAGCAGGTGGTCGGCTGGGCGGCGTTCCGCGGCCTGCGGGTGGCGGTCGCCCCGGGCGTCTTCGTGCCCCGCGCCCGCACCGGCGCCCTGGTGGACGCGGCGCTGACCGTGCTGCCGCCCGCCGCGGGGGCGACGGTCGTGGACCTGTGCTGCGGCACCGGCGCGGTCGGGCTGGCCCTGGCCACCGAGCGACCGGGGCTCGCGCTGTGGGCGTCGGACATCGACCCGGCGGCGGTCGCCTGCGCCCGGCGCAACGTCGGCGGGCTCGGCACCGTCCTGCTCGGCGACCTGGACGCGCCGCTGCCCGCCGACCTGGCCGGGCGGGTGGACGTGCTGGTCGCGAACGCCCCGTACGTCCCCACGGGCGAGATCGCGCACATGCCGCCCGAGGCCCGGGACCACGAGCCGCGCACCGCCCTGGACGGCGGGGCGGACGGGGTGGACCTGCACCGCCGCGTCGCCGCGGCCGCGCCCCGCTGGCTGGCGCCCGGGGGTCACCTGCTGATCGAGACGAGCGTCGGGCAGGCCGGGGCGACCGCGGCCGCCTGCGAGGGCCAGGGGCTGGCGGTGCGGGTGGTGCACGACGAGGAGCTGGACGGCACGGTGGTCGTCGCCCGCCGCCCGGGGCCCGCCGGTTCGTAGAGTGGGCGCGGGCGGGGTCGCACCGGGCGGCCCGCCGGCGAGGAGGTCGCGGTGGGCCGGGCACTGGTCGTGGTGGACGTGCAGAACGACTTCTGCGAGGGCGGCGCCCTCGCGGTCGCGGGCGGCGCCGGGGTCGCGGAGCGGGTGACGGACTTCCTCGCCCGGACCGCCGGGGCGTACGACGTGGTCGTGGCGACCGCGGACTGGCACGAGCCGCTGCCGCACGACAACGCGGGGCACTTCGCCGTCGGCGCCGAGCCGGACTACGTCAGCACCTGGCCCGAGCACTGCGTCCGGGGCACCGCGGGCGCCGCGTACCACCCCGCGCTGCGGCTGCCGGCGGGCACGGTGCACGTGCGCAAGGGGCAGGGCCGGCAGGACTACTCCGGCTTCGCGGGCACGCTGCTGCCGACGGACCCGGGGACCGAGCCGGCCGACGCGGGCGCGCTCGCCGACGCCGCGCCCGCCGGCCTCGCGGACGCCCTCCGCGCCGCCGGGGTGGACGGCGTCGACGTGGTCGGGCTGGCCACGGACCACTGCGTGACCGCGACGGCGCTCGACGCCCGGGACGCGGGCTTCGACGTCCGGGTGCTGACCGACCTCACGGCCGGCGTGGGCGTGCGCACCACCATCGACGCCCTCACGCGGCTGGCCGCGGGCGGTGTGACGCTCACCACGTCCGGCGTGCGCTGAGCGGGCCGGGCGGGTCAGCCCTGGTCGCCGCGCAGGGCGCCCGTCTCGCGGAAGGTGTCGGCGATCTGCTGGGCCTGGGCGGACACGAGCCGGCGGTACAGGTCGTAGGCGGCCTCGACCCGCGCGGGCCGGTCGCCCTCGCTGCGCGCGAGCTGCCAGTCGCGCTTCGCCGCCGCGATGTCGGCGTTCGTGATGACCACGCGCGCCTCGTCCTCGTCCGCCATACCCGGAAGCATGCGTCCGGTTTGCCCGTTTTGCGATAGTCCGTCGGGGTGAACGGCGGCCGTTGCCCGGGTGAACTCCGGCCGCCGCCGCCCGCGGGCCCCGCCGCCGGGTGCCGCACGAGGACGACGGCTGGCCGCCCGCGGGCCGTTCGCCGGGCGGAAGTGGGGTGGTCCCTGGCACGCTGTGCCCACGGAGCACCACCGTGCTCTGCGACGCACGCCCCCGGAGGACTGACGCGCATGAGGATCTGGCCCGGACGCCCCTACCCGCTCGGTGCGACCTACGACGGCAGCGGCACGAACTTCGCCCTGTTCTCGGGTGTCGCCGAGCGGGTGGAGCTCTGCCTCTTCGACGAGGCGGGCACCGAGACGCGGATCGACCTGCCTGAGATGGACGCCTTCGTCTGGCACGGCTACCTGCCGGGCATGCAGCCCGGTCAGCGCTACGGCTTCCGCGTCCACGGCCCGTACGACCCCGAGCAGGGGCACCGCTGCGACCCGTCCAAGCTGCTGCTGGACCCCTACGCCAAGGCCATCGACGGGCAGATCGACAACGACCCGTCGCTGTACTCGTACACCTTCGGCGCCGAGGACGAGCGCAACACGGACGACTCGGCCGGCCACACCATGACCTCCGTCGTGGTGAACCCGTACTTCGACTGGGGCCACGACCGCCCCCCGCAGCGCGAGTACCACGACTCCGTCATCTACGAGGCCCACGTGCGCGGCCTCACCCGGCTGCACCCCGCCGTCCCGGAGGAGCAGCGCGGCACCTACGCGGCCCTCGCGCACCCCGCCGTCATCGAGCACCTCACGAGCCTGGGCGTGACCGCCGTCGAGCTGATGCCCGTGCACCAGTTCGTGAACGACCCCTCGCTGCAGGACCGCGGGCTGTCGAACTACTGGGGCTACAACACGATCGGCTTCTTCGCGCCGCACAACGCCTACGCCGCCTACGGCACCACGGGGCAGCAGGTGCAGGAGTTCAAGGGCATGGTCAAGGCCCTGCACGCCGCCGACATCGAGGTCATCCTCGACGTGGTCTACAACCACACCGCCGAGGGCAACCACCTCGGGCCGACCCTGAGCTTCCGCGGCATCGACAACGCCTCGTACTACCGGCTCGTCGACGAGGACAAGGCGCACTACTTCGACACCACCGGCACCGGCAACTCGCTGCTGATGCGCTCGCCGCACGTACTGCAGCTGATCATGGACTCGCTGCGCTACTGGGTGCAGGACATGCACGTCGACGGGTTCCGGTTCGACCTCGCGGCCACCCTGGCGCGGCAGTTCCACGAGGTCGACCGGCTGTCGGCGTTCTTCGACCTCGTGCAGCAGGACCCGATCATCAGCCAGGTCAAGCTCATCGCCGAGCCCTGGGACCTCGGCGACGGCGGCTACCAGGTCGGCGGGTTCCCGCCCCTGTGGTCGGAGTGGAACGGGCAGTACCGCGACACCGTGCGCGACTTCTGGCGCGGCGAGCCGTCCACGCTCGCCGAGTTCGCCTCCCGCCTGTCCGGGTCCTCCGACCTGTACGAGCACAGCGGTCGCCGGCCCATCGCGAGCGTCAACTTCGTGACCGCGCACGACGGGTTCACGCTGGCCGACCTCGTCTCCTACAACGAGAAGCACAACGAGGCGAACGGCGAGGACAACCGGGACGGCGAGAGCCACAACCGCTCCTGGAACTCCGGCGTCGAGGGTCCCACTGACGACCCGGAGATCCTCGACCTGCGAGGCCGCCAGCAGCGCAACTTCCTCACCACCCTGCTGCTCTCGCAGGGCGTGCCGATGATCGCCCACGGTGACGAGCTCGGCCGCACCCAGCAGGGCAACAACAACGTGTACTGCCAGGACGACGAGCTCTCCTGGGTGGACTGGGAGCTGGACGACGCCCGCACCGACCTGCTCGACTTCGCCCGCCGGGTCGTCCACCTGCGCCGGGACCACCCCGTGTTCCGCCGGCGCCGGTTCTTCGCCGGCGCGCCCGAGCGCGGCGGCGAGTCGGACCTGCGCGACATCGCGTGGCTCACGCCGGACGGGGCGCACATGTCCGACGCCCAGTGGCAGGAGGAGTTCGCCCGCGCCGTGATGGTGTTCCTCAACGGCGACGCGATCGCCGAGCCGGACCTGCGCGGCGAGGAGATCGTCGACGACTCGTTCCTGGTGCTGTTCAACGCGCAGCCCGAGCCGACGACGTTCACGCTCCCGGACGCCGAGTACGGCGAGACCTGGACGGTCGCGCTCGACACCGACCACCAGTTCGCGGTGGGCGACCAGCTGGAGCACGGCGCGAAGGTGCCGCTCGAGCACCGGTCCACCGTCGTGCTCATGCGTCCGCCGGCGCACGCGATCGACCCGGTCACGCAGGCGCCCGCGGACGCGGAGCGCCAGGCGACGCCGAACCCGGAGCGTGAGGGATCGACCATGGGGTCCTCCCCGGTCCCCGAGCCGCGGTCCGGCCGGTGAGCGCGGACCGCGGCCAGGAGGCCCGCACCCCCAGCCGACGCCTGCCCGCACCCGGCCGCCCCGTCCCGACCTCCACCTACCGGGTGCAGCTCGGCGCGGACCTGACGCTGGACGACGTCGCGGAGCGCGTGCCGTACCTGGCCTCCCTCGGCGTCACGCACGTCTACCTGTCGCCGATCCTCACCGCCGCGCCGGGCTCGACGCACGGCTACGACGTGGTGGACCACGACGAGATCTCCCCCGTACTCGGCGGCGAGCCGGCCCTGCGCCGGCTCGCGGACGTCGCGCACGCCGCAGGCCTCGGGCTCGTCCTGGACATCGTGCCGAACCACATGGCGGTGCCCACCCCGGCGTGGCACAACAAGGCGCTGTGGTCGGTGCTCGCCGAGGGCCCGGATTCGCCGTACGCGTCGTGGTTCGACGTCGACTGGTCGGCCGGCGAGGGCGACGTCCTGATGCCTGTGCTCGGCGACCGGATCGGCGCGGTGCTCGCCTCCGGCGAGATCCGCCTCGAGCACGAGGTGGTCCCCGGCCAGGGCGAGGAGCCGCAGCCGGTGCTGCGGTACTACGACCACACCTTCCCCGTCCGCCCGGGCACGGAGGCGCTGCCGCTCGCGGAGCTGCTGGAGCGCCAGCACTACCGGCTGGCGTACTGGCGGGTCGCGGACGAGGAGCTGAACTACCGGCGGTTCTTCGACGTCGGCACGCTCGCGGCGATCCGCGTCGAGGACCCCGAGGTGTTCGACGCCACGCACGCCCT
>JAPSIJ010000133.1 GCA_031178805.1 Cellulomonas sp.
GAGCCCTTGGACGAGGAGCCGGACTTCTTCGCGTCCTGCTCGGCGGCGGCGCGGGCGGCGGCCGCCTCGCGCTCGGCCTGGTTGGCGGCCGAGGCCTCCTCGCCCTTCTTCCGGGCGGCCTGCTCGTCGGCGAGGACGTCCCGGAGGGCGTCGGCCTGCGAGCGGCTGGCCTGGAGCTGGCCCTCGAGCTCGGCGTTGCGCTGCTGCAGCGCGAGCTCGGCGGCGGTGGGCTCGTCGGCCTGGGCGTTGACGATGGAGGACACGGCGGGCGTGTTCCACACGACGAGGGTGATCGCCAGCAGGGCGATCGCGATGACGGCCGTGGCGATGCGGGCGCGCACGGTCATCCGGCCCATGGTGGGGGCCCACCAGTGCTTCCCCGAGGGGGTGATCGGTGCGTCAGACATAGAGCAGGGCCTCCAGGGCGAACAGGATCACGGCGATCCCGTAGGGGATGGCGGCGAGCGGGTTGAGCCGTCGGCGGGCGGGGGCGGGGGCCGGCGTCGCGGCGGCCGCACGGGCCTGGCGGCGCGAGCCCTCGGTGAGGGCGGCGCCCTCGGTCAGGGTGGCGGTGGTGGCGTGCCACGCGGGGGCCGCCGCCGGCGCCGGGGCACCGGCCTGCGCGGTCAGCGGGGCGCCGCCGGCGGGCACCGGGGTGCCGGGGTCCGTGGCGTGGTCGCGCTGAACCGGGAAGCCGGTCGTGCCGGGCTCGCGGTCGACGACGTCGACCGGGGCGGGGCGCGACATCAGGTCGAGCTCGGCCTCGAGCGAGGGCGTCTCGGCGTCGGCGCCCGGGTCGCCGCCGGCGTAGGCCCCGGCGCGGGTGCCCCAGCCGGAGGCGTGCGCCATCCGCAGGAAGCCCAGCAGGCGCACCGGCATCAGGAAGAACGTCGACACGATGATGAACACCGGCAGCCGGAAGAAGTCGCTGGGCACCTCCTGCAGGTGCCGGATCTGGCGGATCGCCATCGACAGCACGGAGGAGACGACCATCAGGCCGATCACCCAGAACCAGCCGGCCTGGGCGCCGTAGGTCTCGAGCATCGCCTCGTAGAGGTTGACGCCGGTGCCGCTCAGCGAGCGGTAGATCCAGCCGGCGATCGTGCCGACCAGCAGGAACGGCAGGATGATGTCGGTCAGGAAGAACACCGCGAGGATCGGCGCGTGCCCGAGCATCCAGGGCAGCATCCGCAGGGTGTTGTACTGGCTGCCGCGCGCCCAGCGGAGCTGCTGCTTGAACAGCTTCTTCACCTGCAGCGGGGCGTCGGTGTAGACGAGGCTGGTGTGCTGGTAGACCGTCTTGTAGCCCTGCTTGAGGGTCAGGTTGGTCAGCGTCCGGTCGTCGGACACCTCGAGGAACACGCCCATGAACCGCTGGGTCATGAAGTCGTGCATGACCTCCATGAGGATGTGCCGGCGGAACGCGATGGTGCGGCCCGGGAGGCAGCCGACCTGGCCGAGCACCGACTGCGCGGGCATCGAGTAGAGGGACCGCGAGTTCTCCAGCCAGTCCGCCCAGCGGGTGATCCAGGAGCGGGTGGGCTCGAGGATGCGCTGCCGGGTGGTGACGCCGCCGATGGCGGAGTCCTTGAACGGCTTGATCAGCTCGGACAGCGTGCCCGGCGTCCACACCGTGTCGGAGTCGAGCAGCACGGTGATGTCGTACTTCGACATCTCGGTGCCGATCTTCACGGCGTTGCGCTTGCCCGGGATCGGGGTGTGCACCCAGCGCACGAGCGGCGCGAACTCCTCGCACACGGCCTCGAGGCCCGGGTTCGGCTTGCCGTTGATCACGACGATGACCTCGTCGGGGCCCTGCTCGGTCACCCGGGCCAGGACGTCCCGGAACAGGTCGAGCGGCTCGTCGACGACGGGGACGATGACGCTCGTGGACTCGTGGTGCTCGGCGACCCACGGGCGGTACCGGCGGGACAGGCCCACCTTGAGCAGCCACAGGGCCCACACGAGGCCGGAGAAGATCGTGAAGAGGTACAGCTCGGCCTGCTCGTCGAGCATGTGCCGGATCTGCAGGATGAAGATGAACATCGCTCACCTCGGCGCTGGGTCGGGATGGAGAGCCAGCGGCGACGGTGACGCGGCGGAGGTCGGGGGAGGGAAGCGCCTCCCCGCCGGTGCGGCGGGCGTGAGAGCGCTGTCCCTGTGACTGGGACGGGTGGGGGTTCGAGGAGGGAGTCACCCGTTCGGGCGGGCGGCGACAGGCGTGACGATCGATCCTGTGTGCCGGATGTGACCCCGGCGGGAGTGGCTCAAGAGTGTTGGGCGAGGGGCCCGGAGCGCAACTCTCTTCGGGCGAATCGGACGCCCGTTGTGACATGTATCACAGCAGTCATGCCCGAATTGACCCCATATGCGCAGATCACAGTCGTGCAACTCGGACATGCCGGGAGGTATCCGGCGCCCCGGTCGAGCCTCGCTCCCGCCCTGGTCAGCGCGCGTGTCGTGCCGGCGTCGCCGTGTCGCGGGCGTGACCGGGCCGTGAACATGGTCACAACGTGTCGTGACAGACGTCATCGTCGTGACCGAGTGTGACTGACCGTCATGACATCACGGCGGCGCGGGTCCCGCCTCCCCGCGGGTCGACGCGCAGACTTGAGCGGAATAGGCTCAACTTCGACGCGGTTGCACGGGGTGTGCCGGCTACGGGGCCGGCGCGCACGGACGAGGCCCACGAGGCACGGAGGGGATGTTGGACGCGAAGCTCACCACCAAGTCGCAGGAGGCGATCGGCGACGCCATCCAGCAGGCGTCGGCCGCGGGGAACCCGCAGCTGGAGCCGGCGCACCTGCTGAACGCGCTGCTCGCCCAGGAGGGCGGGGTGGCGAACGGCCTGCTCGACGCGGTCGGCGCCGACCGCGGGGCGCTGGGCCGCGCCGTGCGCGCGATCCTGGTCAACCTGCCGGCGGCGAGCGGGTCGTCGGTCGCGCAGCCGACGGCGTCGCGCGCGACGTCGTCCGCCATCGAGGCGGCCTCCGCCGAGGCGCGCACGCTCGGCGACGACTACGTGTCCACCGAGCACCTGCTGCTCGGCCTGGCCGCCGGGCAGAGCGGGGTCGCCGACGCCCTGCGCGCCCAGGGGGCGTCCCGGGACGCGCTGGCCGCGGCGCTGCCGTCCGTCCGCGGCTCCGGCCGCGTGACCAGCGCCAACCCCGAGGGGACGTACAAGGCGCTGGAGCAGTACGGCGTGGACCTCACCCAGCGCGCGCGCGACGGGAGGCTCGACCCGGTGATCGGCCGCGACGCGGAGATCCGCCGCGTCGTCCAGGTGCTGTCCCGCCGGACCAAGAACAACCCGGTGCTGATCGGCGAGCCCGGCGTCGGCAAGACCGCCGTCGTCGAGGGCCTGGCGCAGCGCATCGTCGCCGGCGACGTGCCGGAGTCGCTGCGCGGCAAGCGCCTGGTCTCGCTCGACCTGGCCGCGATGGTCGCGGGCGCGAAGTACCGCGGCGAGTTCGAGGAGCGGCTGAAGGCCGTCCTGGAGGAGATCACCTCGTCCGAGGGCGAGGTCGTCACCTTCATCGACGAGCTGCACACCGTCGTCGGGGCGGGCGCGGGCGGCGAGGGCGCGATGGACGCGGGCAACATGCTCAAGCCCATGCTGGCCCGCGGCGAGCTGCGCCTGGTCGGCGCCACCACGCTGGACGAGTACCGGGAGCGGATCGAGAAGGACCCCGCCCTGGAGCGCCGGTTCCAGCAGGTGTTCGTCGGCGAGCCGTCCGTGACGGACACCGTCGCGATCCTGCGCGGGCTCAAGGAGCGGTACGAGGCGCACCACAAGGTGACCATCGCCGACGCCGCCCTGGTGGCCGCCGCGACGCTGTCCGACCGGTACATCACCGGCCGGCAGCTGCCGGACAAGGCGATCGACCTGGTCGACGAGGCCGCGTCCCGGCTGCGGATGGAGCTCGACTCCTCCCCGGTGGAGATCGACGAGCTGCAGCGCGCCGTGACCCGGCTCGAGATGGAGGAGGTCGTGCTGTCCGAGGCGGACGACCCGGCCTCCCGCGAGCGGCTGGAGAAGCTGCGCGCCGACCTGGCCGACCGTCGCGAGGAGCTCGCCGGGCTGACCGCGCGCTGGGAGAAGGAGAAGGCCGGGCACAACCTGGTCGGCGACCTCAAGGCGCGCCTGGACGACCTGCGCTCCACCGCGGACCGGCTGCTGCGCGAGGGCGACCTCGCCGCGGCCGCCCGGATCCAGTACGGCGAGATCCCGGCCGTCGAGCAGGAGATCGCGGCCGCGGAGGAGCGGGAGCGCTCGGCCGGCACGGCGATCGCCGAGCGCGACCAGGCGCCGATGATCGCCGACAAGGTCGGGCCCGACGAGATCGCCGAGGTCGTCGCGATGTGGACCGGCATCCCCGCCGGGCGGCTGCTCGAGGGGGAGACCGCGAAGCTGCTGCGGATGGAGGAGGTCATCGGCGAGCGCCTGATCGGGCAGCGGACCGCGGTGGCCGCCGTCTCCGACGCCGTGCGGCGGTCCCGGGCCGGCATCTCCGACCCCGACCGGCCGACCGGGTCGTTCCTGTTCCTCGGCCCGACCGGCGTCGGCAAGACCGAGCTGGCCAAGGCGCTCGCCGACTTCCTGTTCGACGACGAGCGCGCCATGGTGCGGATCGACATGTCGGAGTACGCCGAGCGGCACTCGGTGGCGCGCCTGATCGGGGCGCCGCCGGGCTACGTCGGGTACGAGGAGGGCGGCCAGCTCACCGAGGCCGTCCGGCGCCGGCCGTACTCGGTGCTGCTGCTGGACGAGGTGGAGAAGGCCCACCCCGAGGTGTTCGACATCCTGCTGCAGGTGCTGGACGACGGGCGGCTCACCGACGGCCAGGGCCGGACGGTGGATTTCCGGAACGTCATCCTCGTGCTGACGTCCAACCTCGGCTCCCAGTTCCTGGTCGACCCGCTGCTGGACCCGGCGGGCCGCCGCGACGCCGTGATGGGCGCGGTGCGGGAGGCGTTCAAGCCGGAGTTCCTCAACCGGCTCGACGACATCGTGCTGTTCGACCCGCTGTCGCTGGACGAGATCACCCGGATCGTCGACCTGCAGGTCGCCTCGCTCGCGCAGCGGCTGCGCGACCGCCGGCTCACGCTCGACGTGGACCCGGCGGCGCGCGAGTGGCTCGGCATGGAGGGCTTCGACCCCGCGTACGGCGCCCGCCCGCTGCGCCGGCTGGTGCAGCGCGAGATCGGCGACCGGCTGGCCCGGCTGCTGCTCGCCGGCGAGGTGCACGACGGCGACACGGTGCGGGTCACCCGCTCGGCCGACGAGGCCGGCGGCCTGGTGCTCGCCCGCGCCTGACGCCGGGCCGCGCGGGGCCCATCGCACGGCGCCACCCGACGCCCGCCCGACCCTCCCGGTCGGGCGGGCGTCGTCGTCCCCGCGTGCCGCGCGGCCGGTCGTGGGACCATCGGGGCGATGAACCCGACTCTCGCCCTGGCCGCAGCGACGTCCGAGTCCCCGGAGCTCACCGGGCTCGCGGGGTGGGTGGTGAGCGTGATCGAGGCGCTCGGCCCTGTGGGCGTGGGGCTGCTGGTGGCGCTGGAGAACCTGTTCCCGCCGATCCCGTCCGAGGTGGTGCTGCCCGTCGCCGGCTACGTCGCCAGCCAGGGCCGGATGAGCCTCGCGTGGGCCGTCGTCGCCGCGACGCTCGGCGCGGTCGTCGGGGCCTGGCTGCTGTACGGGCTCGGCGTGTGGTTCGGCCGGGAGCGGCTGCGCCGGTGGCTCGACCGGCTGCCGCTGATGGAGGTCGAGGACCTGGAGCGCGCGGAGGCGTGGTTCGAGCGGCACGGCGGCGCCGCGGTGCTGATCGGGCGGTGCGTGCCCATCGTGCGCTCGCTGGTGTCGATCCCCGCGGGCCTCGAGCGGATGCCGCAGCCGAAGTTCCTGCTGTACACGGCCATCGGCAGCGCCGTGTGGAACAGCGCGCTGATCGTCGGCGGCTACGCCCTCGGCGCCCAGTGGGAGGACATCGGGCGGTACTCGGACTACATCAACTACGCGGTGTACGCCGCGATCGTGATCGTGGTCGTGCGGTTCGTCTGGACCCGGCTGCGGCGCCGGCGGGCCGAGAGCCGTGCCTGACCGCGCGACGCCGGACCGTCCCGGCGCCCAGGAGTGGGTGCCGCCGGACGCCGGCGTCGACGCGCTCGCCGCGGCCGCGCCCGGCTGCCGCGGCTGCGAGCTGTGGGCCCCGGCGACGCAGGTGGTGTTCTCCGCCGGCGCCTCCCGCGCCCGGCTCGTGCTGGTGGGGGAGCAGCCCGGCGACCGCGAGGACCGGGCCGGCGAGCCGTTCGTCGGCCCCGCGGGCCGGGTGCTGCACGACGCGCTGCACGAGGCGGGGATCGACCCGGACGCGGTCTACCTGACCAACGCGGTCAAGCACTTCCGGTTCACCGAGCGCGGGAAGCGGCGGCTGCACAAGA
>JAPSIJ010000134.1 GCA_031178805.1 Cellulomonas sp.
GGGCCCTGCTCCCGGGCGATGTGCGCCCAGAGGGCCGCGGCGTCCCGGGACCGGCGCGGGCGCAGCTCCAGCCCGACCAGCGTCGCGAACGTCTGCTCGGCGGGGCCCCCGGCGGCGCGGCGGCGGCGGATCATCTCGCGCAGCGCGACGGCGTGCGGCAGGTGCGGGAGCGCGGCGGTGGCGGTGACCTCGTCGACCCAGCCCTCGACGAGCGCGAGCGCCGTCTCCAGCCGGGCGAGGACGGCCTGCTGCTCGGGCGTGGTCTGCGGGGCGAACACCCCGGAGGACAGCGCGCCCTGCAGGGCGGTCGGGTCGGTGGGGTCGATGGCCCGCACCGACTCCTCCAGGCTCTCGACGTCGATGGTGATGCCGCGGGCGTAGGCGTCCACGGCGGCGAGCAGGTGCCCGCGCAGCCACGTCACGTGGGTGAACAGGCGGCCGTGCGCCGCCTCGCGCAGCGCGAGGAACAGCCGGACCTCCTCCAGCGGGACGTCGAGCCCCTCGGCGAAGTCGGCGACGTTCCGCGGCACCAGCGCGGTCGCGGGGTCGGCGACCAGCGGCAGCCCGACGTCGGCGAGGCCGAACACCTCGCGGGACAGCGAGCCGGCGGCCTGGCCGACCTGCATCCCGAACACCAGGGCCCCGAGCTGGCGCATCATCGCGGCGGGGTCCAGCCCGCCGACGCCGAGCCCGGCGGGCAGGCCGCCGCCCTCGGGCAGCTGGTCGGCGAGCGTCGTCGCCAGCGCGGTGGACATCGACGTGGCGACGGGCTCGGTGAGCGTGCGCCAGGTCGGCAGGGTCTGCTCGACCCACTCGGACCGGGACAGCGCGCGCACCCGGCCGCCGGCGGGCGGCAGATCGGTGGCCGCGTCGAGCCAGAGCTCGGCGACGCCCAGCGCCTCGGTGGCCTGCCGCGCCTCCGCCGGGCTCAGCGTCGGGTCGCCGCCGGTGACCGCGACCTGCCGGGCCACGTCGTGCGCCACGTCCCAGTTGACCGGGCCGTCGCCGCTGGACGACAGCATCCGCTGCACCTGGGCGACGACCTGCTGCAGCACCATCGGGTCGTCCGGCAGGCCGGACGCCTTGGCCATCTCGGCGGGGTCCAGGCCCTGCTCGCGCATCTGGCGCAGGGCCTCGTCGGCGTCGGGCCCGAACATCTGGCGGAGCATCTGCTCCCAGGCGGATCCGCCGGAGGGCTCGGGCTGTCGCTGGTCGTCGCTGCTCATCGGTCGCTCCCGGGGCTCGTCGAGGTGCCACCGTAACCACACCCGGATGCGCCGGGACCAGGCGCGGGGCGGCGGTTCGCTGAGGGCGCACGCCCCGCGCACGGGCGCGTGGGGCATGATCGTCCGGTGCCCGAGCAGCCCCACCCGCCGCAGCCGACCCCGGACGACCTCGTGACCCCCGACACCGAGGCCGAGCCCGGGCTGCCCGCCGAGCCCGCCGCGCCGGTCAGCAGGCGCGCCGCCCTGCTCAGCGGCGGGATGCTGCTCACCGCCGTGCTGCTCGTCGTGCTGCTGCTGATGCCCGTGCCGTACGCGGTGAACTCGCCCGGCCCGACGCTGGACACCCTGGGGTCGCACGACGACGCCGCGCTGATCACGATCGACGGCGCCGAGACGTACGACTCGACCGGCGAGCTGCGGCTGACCACGGTGTCCACCACGGGCGGCCCGGGCTACCCGACCAGCGTGCTGGGGGCGCTCGCGGGCTGGGTCGCCCGCGACCGGCAGGTGCTGCCGGTCGAGGCGGTGTTCCCGCAGGACGCGACGCAGGAGCAGCTGGACGAGCAGAACGAGGCGCAGATGGTGTCCTCCCAGGAGAACGCCACGGTCGCGGCCCTGGAGGAGCTCGGCTACACCGTGCCCGTCACCCTCACGGTGCACGAGGCCGTCGAGGGCACCGGCGCGGCCGGCGTGGTCGAGGCCGGTGACGTGCTGCTGTCCGTCGACGGCGAGCCGCTGGCGTCCTACGGGCAGCTGATCGACCTGCTCGCGGAGACGGACCCGGGCACGACCGTGACCCTCGGGGTCCGCCGTGACGGCACGGACCTGGACCTCGACGTGGTGACCGGCGAGCGCGAGGGCGGCGGCAGCCAGCTCGGCGTGTTCATCGACCCGACCTTCGAGCCGCCGGTGGACGTCGACATCCAGATCGACCGGATCGGCGGGTCCAGCGCGGGCACGATGTTCGCGCTCGGGATCATCGACAAGCTGACGCCCGAGGACGAGGCGGCCGGCGAGGTGATCGCCGGCACCGGCACCATGGACCTCAACGGCGCGGTCGGGCCGATCGGCGGCATCCGGCAGAAGATGGCCGGCGCGCTGCGCGACGGCGCCTCCTGGTTCCTCGCGCCCGCCGGGAACTGCGGCGACGTGGTGGGCCACGTGCCGGACGGCCTCACGGTGGTCCGGGTCGGGACGCTGCACGAGGCCCGCGAGGCCGTCGAGGCGATCGGCGCCGGCGAGGCCGCGGACCTGCCGACCTGCACGGCGGCCGACGCCGCCTGAGGCTCAGGCGAACGTCGCCCGCAGCGCCTCGACGAGCCCGGGCACGACGTCCGGGCCCTGGCCCACGGCGTCGTCCCGGTCCGCCGACCGCTGCCGCACCGCGCACCAGGACGCCCCGTCGCGGAGCACGCCGACCGCGAGCCGGACGTCCTGCCGCTGCGGGTGCTCCAGCAGCGCGGCGAGCGCGGCCTCCGTGTCGTCCGGCAGGCCCTCCTGCGCCTCGGGCGGCAGCACGATCCGCTCGACGGTGATCGCCGCCCCGTCCACGCCCTCGGGCCACGCGATCGCGCCGAGCAGCCCCTCCAGGTCGTCGCTCGGCGGCAGGCCCTCCTGCTCGACCGAGGTGAGGTGCTGCGGGTCGGCGGCCGCCGCGGCGAGCACGTCGGCCGGCAGCTGCCCGGCGAGCGCGGGCTCGGCGTCGAGGGCGGCCTGCGTGCGGACCAGGGCGAACACCCGCACGGGGGCGTCCCAGCCGCCGGTGGCGACGTGCCGCTCGATCTCCACGACGGCGGCGGCCAGCGCGCGCTCGGCGGCGGTCGGCGCCGGCGCGGCGGGGGCCTCGGGCTGGTCGTCGGGCACGGGGGCGTCGGGGGAGTGCGTCACGCCCGCCATCCTCCCACCCGGGCCCGCCCCGGGTGGTGGCCCGTGTGGGAACCTGGGCGTGCCCCGGCGCGTTGTGACCAGCGTGCGAGCCGGCTGTGCGCGGGTGATGGACCCGCGCGGCCTGCCGGAGCGCGAGCGAGACCTGTACCCGACGACGAGGACCTCAAGGCCGTGACCTTCGCCAACCCGTCCGCCCGACAGCCCCGGGGGCCGCGCCCGCCCCGACCACCCCGAGGGGCAGCGGGCCGGCGGCGCCCCAGCCCGATCGCGATCACCGTCGTGGTGCTCGCGGCCGTCGTCCTGGCCGTGCTGCTGCTCGCCCAGTTCTGGACCGAGGTCCTCTGGTTCGACCAGCTCGGCTACTCCCAGGTGATCTGGACCCAGTGGCTGACCCGCGGCGCGCTGTTCCTGCTCGGCTTCCTGCTGATGGCGGGCGCGGTGTTCGCGAGCCTGGCCATCGGCTACCGCAGCCGGCCGGTGTACGCGCCGTCCAACCAGGAGCAGGCGAGCCTGGACTCCTACCGGGAGGCCGTCGAGCCGCTGCGCCGCGTGGTGCTGTTCGCCGGGCCGGGCGTGCTCGGCCTGTTCGCCGGCATCGCCGCGTCCCAGCAGTGGAGCACCGTCCAGCTCTGGCTGAACAGCACCGAGGTCGGCCGGACCGACCCGCAGTGGAACCTCGACCTGTCGTTCTACATGTTCCAGCTGCCCGGCATGCGGTTCGTCGTCAGCTTCCTGATGGCCGTGACCGTGCTGGCGGGCATCGCCGGCATCGCGACCCAGTACCTGTACGGCGGGTTCCGCATCGGCGGCTCGGGCAGCACGCCGCGCATGACGCGCGCCGCCCGCGTGCAGCTGTCGGTGACGGCGGCCGTGCTGCTGGTGCTGATCGCGGCCAACTACTACCTGGACCGCTACTCGATCCTCACCCGCGAGGGCGACCGGTTCGAGGGCGCGTCCTACACGGACGTCAACGCGGTCATCCCGTCCAAGAGCATCCTGGCGATCATCGCGCTGCTCGTCGCCGTGATGTTCGTCGTCACCGCGGTGCGCGGCACCTGGCGGCTGCCGGCGATCGGCGTCGGCCTGATGGTCGTCGGCGCGGTCGTGATCGGCGGCATCTACCCGGCGGTCGTGCAGCGGTTCCAGGTGAACCCGAACCAGCAGGACGCCGAGGCGCCGTACATCCAGCGCAACATCGACGCGACGCTGGCGGCGTACGACCTCGAGGACGTCGAGATCGAGTCGTACGACGCCAAGGTCACCGCCGAGCCCGGCGCGCTGCGCGAGAACGCCGAGACCACGGCGTCCATCCGCCTGCTGGACCCGCAGGAGGTGTCGAACTCGTTCCGGCAGCTCGAGCAGGTCCGCGGGTTCTACTCGTTCCCCGACACGCTGTCGGTGGACCGGTACGAGATCAACGGCGAGAGCCGCGACACCGTGATCGCGGTCCGCGAGCTCGACCTCGACGGCCTCGACGTGCAGCGCCGGAACTGGACCAACGACACCACCGTGTACACGCACGGCTTCGGCGTCGTGGCCGCCTACGGCAACACCACCACGTCCACCGGCGCGCCGGAGTTCTGGCAGAGCGGCATCCCGTCCAGCGGCGAGATGGGCGAGTACGAGCCGCGGATCTACTTCGGCCAGAGCTCCCCGAACTACTCGATCGTCGGCGCGCCCGACGGCCAGGAGTGGGAGCTGGACTACCCGGACGACGAGTCGGGCGGCGCGATCAACACGTCGTTCCCGACCGACGAGGTGTCGGCGGGCCCGGAGATCGGCTCGTTCTGGCACAAGCTGCTCTACTCGATCAAGTTCGGCTCGGAGCAGATCCTGTTCTCCGAGCGCGTCACCGAGCAGTCGCAGATCCTCTACGACCGCGACCCGGTCGAGCGCGTGCAGAAGGTCGCCCCGTACCTCACCCTCGACGGCCGGGTGTACCCGGCGGTCGTGGACGGCCGGGTCAAGTGGATCGTCGACGGGTACACCACCTCGGACCAGTACCCGTACGCCGCCGCCCAGTCCCTCGAGGACGCGACGGTCGACTCCCTGACGGTCACCTCGAACACCATCGAGGCGCTGCAGCCGCAGACGGTGAACTACATCCGCAACTCGGTGAAGGCCACGGTCGACGCCTACGACGGCAGCGTCACGCTGTACGCGTGGGACGACCAGGACCCGGTGCTGCAGTCGTGGAGCAAGGTGTTCGACACCTCGCTCGAGCCGGTGTCCGAGATCAGCGCCGAGCTGATGAGCCACATCCGGTACCCGGAGGACCTGTTCAAGGTGCAGCGCACCCTGCTCGGGACCTACCACGTCACCGAGCCGTCGCAGTTCTTCTCCGGCAACGACGCGTGGCGGGTGCCGAACGACCCGACCTCGGGCGGCCAGGAGGTGGCGCAGCCGCCGTACTACCTGACGCTGGAGATGCCGACGCAGGACTCGGCGAGCTTCTCGCTCATGTCGACGTACGTCCCCGCGGGCGGCAACGCCCGGGACGTCCTCACGGGCTACCTGGCGGTCGACGCCGAGGCGGGCAGCACCGAGGGCGAACCCGCCGAGGGGTACGGCAGGCTCCGGCTGCTGGAGCTGCCGCGCGACTCGACGGTCCCCGGCCCGAACCAGATGAACAACAACTTCACGTCCAACCCGGACGTGTCGAACGAGCTGAACATCCTGGCGCGCGGTGACTCCGAGGTCATCCGCGGCAACCTGCTCACCCTGCCGGTCGGCGGCGGCCTGCTGTACGTCCAGCCGGTCTACGTCCAGGCCGCGAGCGGCACCCAGTTCCCGCTGCTGCAGCGCGTGCTGGTGGCGTTCGGCGACCAGATCGGCTTCGCCAGCACGCTGGACGAGGCGCTGGACGAGGTGTTCGGCGGCGACTCCGGCTCCTCGGCGGGCGACGAGGGCAACGAGATCGCGCCGCCCGAGACCGGGGACGGCGCGGACGAGGGCACCGGCGACGGCACCGAGGAGGAGCCGGCCCCGGCCCCGACCGACGGCGCCACCGCGGCGCCGGGCGCCACGGACGCTGCCGGCCGGCTGTCCCAGGCGCTGGAGGCCGCCAACCAGGCCATCCAGGACGGCCAGGCGGCGCTCGCCGAGGGCGACTTCGCCGCCTACGGCGAGGCCCAGCAGCGGCTGCAGCAGGCGCTCGACGACGCGGTCGCCGCGGACGCCGAGCTCGGCGCGGGCGGCTGACCCGCAGCAGCACCAGCACGACCGGCGCGGGCCGGCTCCTCCTCGGGGGAGCCGGCCCGCGCCGGGGGGTGACCCAGCGCACGCCCCGCCGGGTTGGTCCCGGCGTCACGCTGGCGTTACGTAGG
>JAPSIJ010000135.1 GCA_031178805.1 Cellulomonas sp.
ACCGGTACGAGTCCGTGATGACCAGGTCGGTGCCGAACGCCGCGGCGAAGCCGACGTTCAGCTGCTCGAGCGCCTCGGCGGCGTCGCAGCGCAGCTGCTGGCCGGGCGCGAAGCCGAGCTCGCAGAGGGCCGACGCCGGGATCTGGCCGTTGTCGTAGCCGTCGAGCGAGGTGCGCTGGGCCTCCTTGCGGGCGGCCTCCGCGGCAGCCGCGGCGGCGGCGGCCGCCTCCTGCGTCTGCTGGGTGACGACCTGCAGCTCGGCGGTCAGCGTGGAGACGCGCTCCACGGCGGCCGTGAGCCGGGCGGCGGCGGGGTCCTCGACCGTCGCCGCGGCCTCGGCGTCGGCCACGGCGTCCGCGGTGGCCGACGCCGAGGGCGTGCCGGTCGGGGCCGGGGCGGCGACGTCGTCGGAGGTCGACGTGGCGCCCTCGGCAGCGGCCGCGTCGGCCTGCGCGGTGGCGGCGGCCTCGCTCTGCGCGGCGTCGAGGGAGTCGCCGCTCAGCACCGGCGCCGCCTCGGGGCGCAGCGCGCTGAGCGCCGGCTGCGTGGCCTGGGTCGTCGCGATGAGGGTGTCGAGCTCGGCCACGGCGGTGGACAGCTCGGCGACCGCCTCGGCCGGCACCGCCGACGCGACGGCGTCGGCCTTCACGTCGGCCGCCTGCTGCGCGGTGGTGCTGGCGAGGACCACGGCCTGCTGCCGCTCCTCGACGACCTCGGGGGTCATCCGCGGGCCCTGAGCGGCGGTGTCCGCGTCCCCGGTCGCGGTGGGGGCGGCGGTGGGCGCGGTGCCGCCCGTGCCCGTGGCGACGACCGGGACGACGGCGAAGCCGCCGACGCCCAGCGCGAGGCCCACGGCCACGGCGCCCTGGGCGACGCGGGTCGCGGAGCGGCGCGGCGGACGGTGCCGGCGGCGGGCGGCGCGGTTGGGCAGCGGGGCGGCGGCTGCGGGAGCAGCGGCGGCGGGAGCGGCGGCGGCGGGAGCAGCGGCGGCGGACGTGCTCGCGGCGGCGGGCGGCGCGAGCACGGTGCCGAGCGCGACGCCCCGGGCGGGGGTGCGCAGGGAGGCGCGGCCCTCGGCGCGGTGCGCGCCGCGGCGGGCCGGGGTCTCGGCGGCGCGGCGGCCACCCGCCGCGGCGGCGCGCCGGCCGCTCGGGGCGGAGGCGCGCGCGGTCTCGTCGGCGGCGGGACGCGCCGCCGGACGGGGGGCGTCGGCGGGCCCGGGGGCACGCCGGCGGGCGCGGCGGGTGTCCGCGGCAGGGGCCTCGGCCGGGGCGGTCGTGGCGGGCGGGGTCTGGGACGGGGAGTCGGTGGCGGGGGACGTCACGGTGAGGGGGGCTGCACCTTCGGTCGGGGTCGTCGGGCTCGGGCCGGCCGTGGGCCGGGGGTGCCGCGCGGGCGCCGCCGCGGAGGGGGCGGCGGTGTCGTCCCGGTCGGAGGGCGCACCGGCGGCCGCGTCCCGTGCGGGATCGCGGCGTGCCGGTGCGGGGACCGGGGGCGCGGGGTCGAGCGGCCTCGCGTGCCGGCCGCGGGACGTGCTCCGCGCGGCGGGCAGGCTGTCACTCACGGTCGTCGAGGTTAGGCAGCGGACCGCGGGGACGTCGGGAAGGCCCGCGCCCGTCCCGCGAAGATGCCGTGACGATGGCGCGCGGGATCTTCACGAGACCCGCACACGCGGACCGCTCGCGCCGGGAAGCCGCTGGCCAGGACCGACGCGTCGTCGCGCCCGTCCGGGTGATCACGGCGGTGTGGCCCCGGTCACCCATGGTAGCGACGCCTGTGCGCCGGCTGAGCGAGCAATATGTGAGGAATCCGTGACGAATCGCCCAGAACTTCGTAGGGTAAGCCCCCAGTCACCCCTGTCATGACGACGGGTCATGCCGAGGTGCACTTCTGGTCCTGCCCGAAGAACGGAATCCCATGACGCGTCGCTCGCTCCGTGCCTCGTTGACCGTCCTGGCGCTCGCCGCCACCACCACCGTCGGTGCCGGGGGCGTCGCCTCCGCCACGGGACCGGGGCCGGCCGCGCCGCCCCTCCCGCTCGCCCCGGGTGGCCTGGCCGAGGGCGCCGGCGACCCCATCGCCTCCGACGACGTGCTCGCCGGCCTCACCGACAAGATCTCCTCCGGCCTGGCGGACGCCGAGGGCACGGTCACCGCGTTCGTCCAGCTGGACACCCCCTCCGGCCTCGACGTCGCGGAGGAGGGCGGCGACGCCGCCGCCGTGCAGGAGGCGACGGCGCAGGTCGAGCAGGTCGCCGAGGCGGTCGTGCCGGCCGAGTCCGCGCCCGGCGCCCGCGCCGCCGCCGTCGAGCCGACGCGCATCGCGACGCTCGCCAACCTGGTCTCCGGCACGCTCGTCACCGGTGACGCGGCCCGGGTCCGCGACCTCGCGGGCTCCGACGAGGTCGTCGCGGTCTACCGCGTGACCACGAAGACCGCCGACAACTCCTCCACCGACGCGTTCACCCGGGCGCTGCAGGTGTGGCAGGACACCGGCGAGACCGGCGAGGGCGTCCGGATCGGCGTCATCGACACCGGCCTGGACTACACGCACGCCGCGTTCGGCGGCCCCGGCACCGTCGAGGCGTACGCCGCCGCCTACGGCGAGGACGGCACGCAGCCCGTGCCCGAGGGTCTCTACGACCCGGCCAAGTACCTCGGCGGCTACGACTTCGCGGGCCCGCTGTACGACGCGGACCCCGCCTCCGAGCTGCCGGGCGCGACCACCACGCCGACGCCGGACGAGAACCCGATCGACAGCCTCTACACCTCGGACAACTCCGGGCACGGCACGCACGTCGCCGGCACCGCCGCCGGCTACGGCGTCCAGCCCGACGGCAGCACGTTCCGCGGCGACTACGGCACCCTGACCGACCTGTCCGACTGGGAGGTCGGCCCGGGCTCCGCGCCGGGCGCCGGCCTGTACGGCCTGAAGGTGTTCGGCGACATCGGCGGGTCCACCGACCTGACCGGTCTCGCGCTCGACTGGGCCGCGGACCCGGACGGCGACGGCGACTTCAACGACCACCTCGACGTGGTGAACCTGTCGCTCGGCGCCTCCGCCACCCCGTCCGACGACCCGGACAACCTGCTGATCGACCGGCTGTCCGACCTCGGCACGCTCGCCGTGCTGTCGGCGGGCAACTCGGCCGACATCACCGACGTCGGCGGCTCCCCCGGCTCCGCGGCGTCCGGCCTGACCGTCGCCAACTCGGTCGGCAGCCCGCAGACCTACGACGGCGTCGAGGTCACCGCCGCGCCCGACCCGGCCCTGGTGCGCACCTGGTCCGCGCAGAACTCGATCTCCTACACCGGCACCGAGGACGTCACCGCCCCGGTCGTCTACCTCGGCGAGGGCGTGGACGGCTGCTCCCCGCTGACGCAGTACGCGGACGCGGTCGCCGGAAACATCGTCTGGCTGTGGTGGGACGACGACGACGCGACCCGCGCCTGCGGCAGCGTCGCCCGCTGGAACAACGCGGAGGCCGCCGGCGCCGCCGGCGTGCTGATCGGCACCGACTCGACCGTGTTCTCCGCCGGCATCTCCGGCAACGCCACGATCCCCGGCGCCCAGCTCACCGCCTCCAGCACCGACGCGCTGCTGCCCGCGATCCAGGCCGGCGGCGTCACCGCGCACATCGGCCCGTCGCTCGCCGCCGCGGTCACCGCGGACGAGGCCGGTGACGCCCTCAACCCGGGCTCGTCCCGCGGCGCGCACGGCTCGCTCGGCATCATCAAGCCCGACGTCGCCGCCCCTGGCACGCTGATCTTCTCGGCGGCCTCGGGCACCGGCGCCGCGGCGCACTCGCTGTCCGGCACCTCGATGTCCTCGCCGCACGTGGCCGGCATCGCGGCGCTGGTCCGCGCCACCCGGCCCGGCTGGACGCCCGCCCAGGTGAAGGCCGCGGTGATGAACACCGCCACGCACGACGTGTGGACCGGCGCCAACCAGTCCGGCACGGCCTACGGCCCGCAGCGCGTCGGGTCCGGCCGGGTGGACGCCCGCGCCGCCGTCGCCGACACGGTGCTCGCCTACGGCTCGGAGGACCCGGACCAGGTGTCCGTGACCTTCGGCGTCGTGGACGTCGCCGCCGAGCCCGTCACGCTCACCAAGACGGTGACCGTGCAGAACACCGGCGCCTCGGCCGTCACCTACGACACGGCGTTCGCCGCGGCGACCACCACCGGCGGCGCGACGATCACCACGTCGCCGGCCCGGCTCACCGTGCCCGCCGGCCAGCAGGGCCTGGTCACGCTGACCCTGACCGCCGACCCGGCGACGCTGGAGCGGGAGATCGACCCGACCTCGGCCACCACCCAGGGCGGCGTGCCCCGCGAGTACGTCGCGTCCCTCTCGGGCCGCCTGGTGCTCACCTCCGGCGACTCGGAGCTGCGCGTCCCGGTGCAGGCGGCGCCGCGCCTGGTCTCCGAGCTCACCGCCGACCCGGTGTCCTTCGCCGACGCCGGCGCCACCACCGCGCCGCTGACCCTCTCGGGCCGCGGCGTCGCCTCGGGCGGCTGGACCTCCCTGGTCGCGCCGCTGAACCTCGGCGCCACCAGCCCGAAGCTCGAGGACGTGCCGGGGTTCATCACGTCGGAGTCGGCCGTCGCGTCCGGCGACCTGCGCTGGGTCGGCTGGGCCTCCACCGCCCCGCAGCACGCCGCCGCCGGGGGCGACCCCGCCGACGGCTACCTCGGGGTGGGCATCGCGGTCGACGGCGACTGGGCCACGCTCGGCCAGGCCGTGCAGCCGGTGATCGACTGGGACGTCGACGCCGACGGCACGCCGGACGCGCAGACGGTCGTGCAGAAGCTCAGCGACGCCACGGACGTGACCGTGGCGGCCACGTTCGACTGGGAGACCGGCGAGACCCTCGACGTCCAGGGCGTCAACGGGGCGTTCGGCGACGTCGACACCACGGTCTTCGACAACTCGGTGCTGGTCGCGCCGGTCGGCATCGCGGCCCTGGGCCTGGAGCCGGGCGTCACGCCGAGCGTGAGCGTCTGGACCTACTCCGGCTACGCCGCCGACCCGAGCGGGCAGCTCGACGCCGTGGAGCCGTTCACGGTGGACCCGTTCGACCCGCCGTTCTGGTTCGACGCCGGGGTCACCGACGGGCTGTGGTTCGTCGGCGCCGACGACACCGCGATCACCACGCACCGGTCCACCACCTCGGGCGCCACGGCCGAGCAGCTGCTCGTGCTGCACAGCCACAACGCCGACCCGACGACGCGGGCCCAGGTGCTCGACGTCGCCGTGCCGGCGGCTGTCGGGACCACGACCACGCTGGCGGTCGGCGGCCCGGCGAAGGTGGGCCAGGACCTCACGCTGACGGCGACCGTCGCCCCGGCCGAGGCCACCGGCACCGTGTCGTTCCGCGAGGGCGACACGGAGATCGCCACGGCGCCGGTCACCGGCGGCACGGCCACGGCCACGGCGCGGCTCGGCGGGGGCACGCACACGCTGACGGCGGTCTACACGCCCGACAGCGCGGCGTGGGCCGGCTCGACCTCCGAGCCCGTGTCCGTCGAGGTGCGCAGGGCGGGCTCGACCACCAAGGTCACGCTGTCGCAGAACTCGGGCCGCTACGGCTCCGAGGTGAGCGCCACCGTCACCGTCACCGGCCAGGGCGTCGCGCCCACCGGCACCGTCGAGATCCGCGAGCGCGACACGGTCCTCGCGACCGGCGAGCTCGTGGCCGGCACGGGCACCGCGGCGACGGCGACGATCGCCCTGCCGCGGGACCTGAAGGCCGGGTCGCACACGCTGACCGCCGTCTACACGGGCAGCGCCGACGTCGACACCTCGAAGTCCCAGCGGGCCTACCGGGTGCTGGCCACCGTGCCGCGCATCGCGATCGACACGGCGTCCTGGACCGTCGGCCGCGGCGCGACGCCGGAGGTCACCGTCACGGTGTCCGGCGTCGAGGGCGGCCCGGTCGCCGGCGGCAAGGTGACCGTGCTGGCCGGCATCCGCCCGGTCGCCACGGTCCCGCTGACCGACGGCGCCGCGACCGTCACCCTGCCGGCCCTGAGCCGGACCACCACGGTGACGGCTCTCTACACCGGTGACGGCGGGTACACCCCGACGCTCACCGTGGGGGTGCTGCGGGTGCGCTGAGGGGAGCACCCGCACGCGGGCGCGGTGGCCACCCCCCGTGGCCACCGCTCCGGGGCGATCCAGGACCGGGCGGCCGCAGGGAGGGGGTCACCGGGGGGCGGTGACCCCCTCTCGCACGCCCGGGGCGCGCTCGGCGCCGCTGCTGCGCTCAGTGCTGCTGGGCGAGGGCGGCCAGCACGCGGCGGACGCTGGACTCCAGGCCCCAGCGGGCGGTGAGGTCCACGACCGCCTCCGGGTCCGCGGGCTCCCGGGGCAGCGCGAAGTCGTCCGTCCCGCCGGCGCGCACCACGTCGGCGTCCGGCGCC
>JAPSIJ010000006.1 GCA_031178805.1 Cellulomonas sp.
GCGCAGGCGCGCCACCTCGTCGGTCTGCTCCGGCGCGGCCTGCTCGGCCTCGCGCGCCGCCTTCGCCGCGGGGGCGTAGGGGGCGGTCGCGGGCTGCGCGGTCGCCACGGGGGAGGTCGCCGGGGTCGGCTCGGGGTCGCGCGGCGCCGGCTGCTCCTGCGGGCGCTGCGCCGTCGGGGTCGGCGCCGGGCCGACGGGGGCGCCGTCGCCGGTGTGCGCCGGCCGCTCCGCGCCGGTGTCGGCGACGGTGCCGGGGCGCTCGCCCGCGGGGGCGTCGGCCGGCGGCGCGTCGGGCCGCGACGTCGTCGCGGGGGCCGCCGGGGCGGCGGCGGCGCGGGTGGCGGCGTCCGGCGCGGGCGCCGACCCGCCCGCGGCGGCGCCGTCGGCGGTGCCGTTCGCGGACCCGTCCGGCGCGCCGGACCCCGTCGTGGTGGCCACCGCGGGCTTGTAGCCCTCGAAGAAGTCCCACCACGCGGGGTCGACCGCGGTCTTGTCCTGGAGGTACTGCTCGTACAGCTCGTCGACCAGCCACGCGTTGGCGCCGAAGTCGGCACGGTTCACGTCTGGCTCCGCATGCTGGGACACGCGAGGATCGCCCACTTCCTCCGCGGCACTCACCGCGTCATCGCCGGATCAGTTCGTCCCCAACCCTACGTCCTGACCGGACGTCATCTCCCCCCGAGCGCGGCGGGTCGCCCAGGGTTCACACGCCTGTCACACGGCGGGTCGGCCGGGGGTACCGGGCACCCCATCTGCGGTTCTGCCGCGGGCATGGTCCCGACCAACTCGGTCATGCGCGCCCCTGCACGCCGACGCCCCGCACCGGCCGGGGCCGGTGCGGGGCGTCGGGGCGCGCGGGCGCCGGGGCTCAGGTGATGTCGCGCCGGAGGGTGGTGAACCGGCCGAGCAGCGCCAGCAGCAGCGCGTAGCCGACCAGCACCGCGGCACCGGCCGCCGGGCCCAGCAGGCTGCCCGCCCCCGTGGCCGAGTAGAACGAGCCGCCGCTGATCGCCTCGCCGGCCGCACCGGGCAGGAACTTGCCGATCGGGGCGGTCGCGTCGTTCAGGCCGAGCACCAGGCGGGCGATCGGCTCGACGAACTGGGTGAAGGCGAGGACGACCACGATGGCGACGACCTGGTTCGGCATGGCGAACCCGAGGCCCACGCCCACCACGCACCAGACGGTCAGGGCGAGGGCGGTCCGGGCGATCACGCCCTGGATCTCCCCGTCGCCCAGCAGGTTGGGCGCGTCGGTGAAGGCGAACGCCGCCGCGCCGGCCGCGACCGTCGCCAGCGTGCCGAGCACGCCGTACAGCAGGCCCATCGGGACGCTCGCGGCGAGCTTCGCCACGACGAACCGGTTCCGGTCCGGCTGCGCCAGCAGGGTCGGCGTCAGGGTCCGGTGCCGGAACTCCGACGTCACGGACAGCAGCCCGACGAGCAGCGGCAGCGCGTAGCCGAGCGACGCCGGCAGCGTGTAGACCGCGGTGGCCACGCCCGCGTCGTCCACCATCACCGGGCCGCCGGAGGTGCCGGTGACCTCGGCGCCCTCGAAGGTGAACGCGAACGCCATCATCGCGCCGAGGAAGGCCATGTAGCCGACCATGACGATCAGCAGCACCCACCAGGTGCGGGTCGTGACGATCTTCCGGTACTCGGAGACCAGGGTGTCCTTCACCGCGCACCTCCGGCGGGGGTCGTCGGGACGGCGGCGTGCGCGCCGTGCGGGCGGTCGCCCGGGGTCGGGGCGGTGAGCCGGAGGAACACGTCCTCCAGGCCGACGCCGTGCGTCGCCAGCTCGTGCAGCTCCAGCCCCGCGGCGAACGCCGCGCGGCCGACCGTGGCCACGTCCGTGCCGACCAGCTCGGCGGCACCGGGGACGGGCGTGCCGGCGGCGCGCGACCAGCCGGCGCGCGCCACCAGGGCGTCCAGGCCCGCGGCGTCCGGGGACGCGACGCGCACCCGGGGCTCGGCCAGCCGGCTCAGCTCCTCCAGCGTCGAGGCGTGCACGAGGCGGCCGCCGGCGATGATCACGACGTCGTCGACGGTCTGCTGGACCTCGGACAGCACGTGCGAGGACACCAGCACGGTCCGGCCCTGGGCGGCGAGCGCGCGCAGCAGGTCGCGCAGCCAGCGGATGCCCTCCGGGTCCAGGCCGTTCGCCGGCTCGTCGAGCAGCAGCACCGGCGGGTCGCCGAGCAGCGTGGTGGCCAGCGCGAGCCGCTGGCGCATGCCGAGCGAGAAGCCGCCGACCCGCCGCTTGGCCGCGGCGGACAGGCCGACCAGGTCGAGGACCTCCGCCGCCTTGGCGTCCGGGACCCCGGCCTGGGGCGCGTACACCCGCAGGTGGTCGAGGGCGGTGCGGCCGGGGTGGAAGTCGGCGGCCTCCAGCGCGGCGCCCACGGTGCGCATCGGGCGGTCGAGCTCGGTGTACCGGCGGCCGCCGATGGTGGCGCTGCCGCTGGTCGGGGAGACCAGGCCCAGCAGCATCCGCAGCGTCGTGGTCTTGCCCGCGCCGTTGGGGCCGAGGAACCCGGTGACCCGGCCCGGGCGGACCGTGAAGGTCAGGTCGTCCACGGCCCGGACCTGGCCGAACGTCTTCGTGAGGTGCGAGACCTCGATGGCGTGCGTCGCGTCGGGTGGCATGTCCCCGACCCTAGGAGCGCGAGGGCCCCCGGGACCATCCGTCCTCAGGCTGGGATCGTCCTCCGTCGCGAGGCGGAGCCGCGCCCGGTCAGAAGGCCCCGGTGGCCGGCCGGGTGGTGCGGCGGGACGGCAGCATCACGCGCATCGTGCAGCCCGTCGGGGTGTCCGCGACCTCGACGGTGCCGCCGTGCAGCGTCACCGCCCACCGCACGATGGACAGCCCGAGCCCGGTGCCGCCGGTGGAGATCTGCCCGGTGATGGCGGGGGTGTTGCCGCGGGCGAACCGCTCGAACACCCGCTGCCGCTGGTCGGCGGCGATGCCCGGGCCGGCGTCCACGACGTCCAGCTGCACCCAGCCGCCGGTGCGCCGCGCCTCGAGCCGCACGGGCGCGCCGGTCGGGGAGTGCCGCACGGCGTTCTGCACCAGGTTGGCGACCACCTGGTGCAGCCGCTCGCGGTCGGCCGGCAGGGTGAGGTTCGGCGGGTCGACGACGACGGGGAACGTCAGGTCCTTGGCCGCGCCCACGAGGCGGCCCTCCTGCGCGGCCTCCTCGAGGAACTGCTGCACCGGGACGTCGGTCACCTGCAGCTCCACCGCCCCCGCCTCCAGCCGGGACAGGTCCAGCAGCGTGGCGACGAGGCGGGACAGCCGCTGGGTCTGGGCGAGCGCGGCGCGCATCGCCTCCGGGTCCGGGTCGCTGACCCCGTCGACGATGTTCTCCAGCTGCGCCTGCAGCGCGGTGACCGGGGTGCGCAGCTCGTGCGAGACGTTGGCGACCATCTCGCGGCGCACGGTGTCCGCCTGCTCCAGGTCGTCCGCCATCCGGTTGAAGGCCGCGGCGAGCTGCCCGACCTCGTCGCGGCTGGTCGCGCGCACCCGGCGGCTGTAGTCGCCCGCGGCCATCGCCCGGGCGGCAGAGGTCATCTCCCGCAGCGGGGAGGTCATGCCGCGCGCCAGCACCTGCGTCATCACCAGGGCGATCACGATGACGATCGGGAAGGTCCGGGTCGGGCCGAGCGCGTTGTTCAGACCGAGCCACGTGAGCAGCGCCGCGACGAACACCGCCGCGGCCACCAGGACGCCGAGCTTGATCTTGATCGAGCGCAGCCGGTCGAGCGGGCGCACGTCCGGCAGCCGCCCGACCCGCGCCGGCCGCTGGTGGCGGGGGACCGTCACGCCGGGCCGCCTCCCGCGGACGCGCCGGCCGGCTCCAGGGCGTAGCCGACGCCGTGCACCGTGCGGATCAGGTCGGCGCCGAGCTTCCTGCGCAAGGCCTTCACATGCGAGTCCACCGTGCGGGTCCCGGAGGCGTCCACCCAGTCCCACACCTCCGCCAGCAGGCGCTCGCGGGTGAGCACGGTGCGCGGGCTCGCGGCCAGCGCGAGCAGCAGGTCGAACTCCGTCGGCGTGAGGTGCACCTCCTCGCCGGCGCGGTGCACGCGGCGCTGCGCGCGGTCGATCACGACGTCGCCCACGGCCACCGGCGGCTCGGCCTCGGGGGCGCCGGCGGCGAGCTCCGCGGCGAGCGCGGCGCGCTGCTGGCGGCGCAGCAGCGCCTTCACCCGGGCGACGAGCTCGCGCATCGAGAACGGCTTGGTCATGTAGTCGTCGGCGCCGACGCCGAGCCCGATCAGCATGTCGGTCTCGTCGTCGCGCGCGGTGAGCATCAGCACCGGGACGGGGCGGTCCGCCTGGATGCGGCGGCACACCTCGAGGCCGTCGATGCCGGGCAGCATCACGTCCAGCACCACGACGTCCGGCGAGAGCCGCGCGGCGGCGTCGACGGCCTGCAGCCCGTCGCCGACCGTCTCGACCTGCCAGCCCTCGGCGGAGAGCCGGCGGGCGACCGCGGTGGCGATGGCGGGCTCGTCCTCGACGACCAGCACCGAGGTGGACGCGGGGCTGCCGGCGCCGGCGCCGGGGCGGGATGCGAACGACATGACGCCAGCGTAGAGCGCGGTGTGTGGAGGTTTCGTATGATCGAGCCACCATGAGCAGCTCAAGTCGCTGCCGGCGTCCGTCCCGGGCCGACGAGCCCGGGCCCGACCATGCCGGCCCTTCCTGCCTCCTGATCCCCGCCCCCGCGGGCGGTGACCCGTGCTGACCGAGTGGCTGCTCGTCGCGCTGGGCGTCGTGCTCACCGCCGGCACCGCCGTGTTCGTCGCCAGCGAGTTCTCCCTGGTCACGCTCGACCCCGGGCTGGTCGAGGGGCAGACCCGCCCCGACGACCGCCGCGGGCAGAGCGTGCTCAAGGCGCTGCGCCGGCTGTCCACGCAGCTGTCCGGCGCGCAGGTCGGCATCACCGTGACCACCGTGCTGCTGGGCTACACGACGCAGCCCGCCGTGAACGCCCTCCTGGCGCAGCCGCTCGGCTCCGCGCTCGGCGCGGGCGTCGGCGGCGCGGTGGCGCTCGTGCTCACCCTGGTGCTGGTCAACGGGTTCTCCATGCTGTTCGGCGAGCTGGTGCCGAAGAACTTCGCGATCAGCCGCCCGCTGGGCACCGCCCGGCAGGTCGCCCCGCTGCAGAGCGGGTTCACCGCCGCGCTGTCGCCGCTGATCTCGCTGTTCAACAACAGCGCCAACTGGCTGCTGCGCCGGGTGGGCGTCGAGCCCCGCGAGGAGCTGTCCGGCGGCCGCTCGCCGCAGGAGCTCGCGGCGCTGGTCCGCCGCTCGGCGCAGGTCGGCACTCTGGACGAGACGACGGCGACGCTGCTGACCAACTCGATCGAGTTCGGCGAGCTGACGGCGGTGGACGTGATGACCGACCGGCAGCGGGTGCAGGTGCTGCGCCGCGGCGAGACCGCCGCGGACGTGGTGCGGCTCGCCCGGGAGACCGGGCACTCGCGGTTCCCCGTGATCGGCGACGACTCCGACGACATCGTCGGCCTGGTGCACCTGCGCCGCGCCGTCGCCGTGCCGCACGAGCGCCGCGGGGAGGTGCCGGCCGCGGCCCTGATGATCGAGGCGCCGCGGGTGCCCGAGACCGTGCACCTCGGGCCGCTGCTGGTCGAGCTGCGCGACCACGGGATGCAGATGGCCGTCGTGGTGGACGAGTACGGCGGCACCTCCGGCGTCGTCACGCTGGAGGACGTCGTCGAGGAGCTGGTGGGCGACGTGGCGGACGAGCACGACCGCCGGCGCACCGCCGCCTCGCGGCGCGCGGACGGGGCCTGGGTCGTGTCCGGCCTGCTGCGCCCCGACGAGCTCACGGAGACCACCGGCCTGGTCGTCCCCGAGGACGGCCGGTACGAGACCCTCGGCGGCCTGGTGATGGCCGCGCTCGGCCGGGTGCCCAGCGCCGGGGACGAGGTCGTCGCCGGCGACGTCCGGCTGCACGTGGCCTCGATGTCCCGGCGGCGCGTCGAGCGGGTGGTCGTCCAGGCCGCCGGCGCCGTGGCCGGCCTGCGCGACGAGGAGGCGGGCGCATGAGCAACGGCGTCGCCCTCGCGCTGGCCGTCGCGCTGCTCGCCGGCAACGCGTTCTTCGTCGCGGCCGAGTTCGCGATCATCTCCGCCCGCCGGTCCTCGATCGAGCCGCTGGCGCAGGCCGGCGACCGCCGGGCGACCACCGTGCTGTGGGCGATGGAGCACGTCTCGCTGATGCTCGCCTGCGCGCAGCTCGGGGTGACGGTGTGCTCCACCAGCCTCGGCCTGGTGGCGGAGCCCGCGATCGCGCACCTGGTCGAGGACCCGCTGCACGCCCTCGGGGTCGCGGAGTCGCTCACGCACCCGATCGCGTTCGTCGTCGCCCTGCTGGTGGTCGTCTACCTGCACGTGGTGCTGGGGGAGATGGTCCCGAAGAACCTCGCCGTGTCGGGGCCGGACCGGGCGGTGCTGGTGTTCGGCCCGCCGCTGGTCTGGCTGGCGCGGGTGCTGCGCCCGGTGATCTTCACGCTGAACTGGGTCGCCAACCACGTGCTGCGGCTGTTCCGCGTCGACCCGCGGGACGAGGTCGCCTCGGCGTTCACCGTCGAGGAGGTGCAGTCCATCGTCCAGCAGTCGCAGGCGGAGGGGCTGCTGGAGGACGAGCAGGGCCTGCTGTCCGGCGCCCTGGAGTTCTCCGACCGCACCGCGGCCGACGTGATGGTGCCGGTGGCCGACCTGGTGACGGTGCCGTCGGACGTCACGCCGGACGACGTCGAGCGGCTCGTGGCCCGCACCGGCTACAGCCGGTTCCCGGTGCTCGGCCGCGACGGCGCCCCGGCCGGCTACCTGCACGTGAAGGACGTGCTGTACGCCGACGAGGAGTCCCGCCGGCTGCCCGTGCCCACGTGGCGGGTGCGGGCGCTCGCGGTCGTGGCCCCCGGCGACGAGGTCGAGGAGGCGCTGGCCGCCATGCAGCGCTCCGGCGTGCACCTCGCGCGGGTGGAGCAGGACGGGCGCGCCGTCGGCGTGGTGTTCCTCGAGGACATCCTCGAGGAGCTGGTGGGCGAGGTCCGCGACGCCATGCAGCGCGGCGCCCTGCGGCGCTGACCCGCGCCGGCGCGCGGCCGGCGCGCGGTGCCGGGGCCGGGAGTGGGACGTAGGTCACACGAACGGGTGCTCCGGGCGGGTGATCTGCGGCGACACGCCGATGATCCGTCAACTACCTCCGCCGGAGGGGTTGGACGGGGGCCCCGGGCCCGTTATGGTTTCGTGATCGTCCTCCCCGGAACCCCCGGCGCTGCGGTGACGCGCGCCCGCCCCGAGGTGGACCGCCCCTCGTCCAGCCCGCCCGACCCGGAGGTCCCGTGGCGTCGCACAGCGTGCAGCCCGCCGCCTCGGCCACCCCTACCCGTCGCCAGCTGCGTGAGGCCTCCCGCACGGCCCCGGCCGTCGCCGCCCCGGCCGACGCGCCGGCCGCGCAGCCCGCGGCCCGCCGCGGCAGCCCGCTGGCCCGCTGGGGCACCCGCGCCGGCGTCCTGGTGACCCTGGCCGCCGTGACGGTCGCGGTGCCGCTGGCGCAGCAGCCCGCCGGCGGCGAGGAGACCGCCTCCGAGGAGCAGGTCGACGCCACGCTGCCCAGCACGGTCGAGGCGCTGACCGCCACCTCGGCCGCGGTGCTGCCGCCGGCGTCCCTGCTCGCGGGCGACGCGACGGCCGTCCGCGCCCAGGTCGACGTGAGCCGCAGCCAGGACCGCGAGATCCTCCCGGGCTGCAGCGGCGTCGCCGGCACGGACAGCGCCAACGGCCAGCTCCCGGAGTCCGACCTCTGCTACCTGTGGGACGGCAGCACCCAGATCCGCGCCGACGCGGCCCAGGCGCTCGCCGAGCTGAACGCCATGTGGGTGACCCGGTTCGGCACGGACCTGTGCCTGTCCAGCGGCTACCGCACGCTCGCCGAGCAGCGCGCCGTCAAGGCGCAGAAGGGCGGCCTCGCGGCGCCCGCCGGCCGGAGCAACCACGGCTGGGGCCTGGCGGTCGACCTGTGCAGCTCGCAGACCACCGGCGCGCAGTGGGAGTGGCTGAACGAGCACGCCCCGGTGTTCGGCTGGGAGAACCCGGCCTGGGCCCGCCCGGGCGGCAGCGGCCCGTACGAGCGGTGGCACTGGGAGTACACCAAGGGCGTCATGGCCGACGGCGAGTACTACGGCTGAGGCACGCACCACGAGGGACGGCCCCGCCTGCGCGTGCAGGCGGGGCCGTTCCGTCGTCGGGGCGGCTCAGGCGAGCGTGAGGCCCCAGGTGACCTCGTGCGTGGCGCCCGGCTCGAGGCGGACCAGGCGCTCGCCGGTGCGGAACGCGTCGGCGACGCAGCTCATCGGCTCGGCGGCGACGCCGCGGCGGTCGATGCGGGGGATGCCGTCGCCGGTGCACACCTGCCAGGTGTCCATCGAGCCGTCCATCCACATCGCCGCGCCGTGGCCGTCCGGGCCGCCGAGGACGATCCAGGACAGGCCGTCGGCGTCCCGGGTGACGTCCACGAACGCGTCGTCCAGGGCGACGCCGGCCAGCGGCTGCGGCGTGGTGCGGTCCTCGGCGCCGGACAGCGGGCGGGTGCCGGTGGGCAGCAGCCGCTCGTCCACGGTGACCTGGGAGACGGCGTCGACCCGCAGGGTGCACGCGTCCACGGCGGCGTCGCCGGGGGACAGCCACGGGTGGAAGCCGATGCCGTAGGGCGCGGCGGTCGCGTCGAGGTTCGTCGCGGCGACGTGCACCCGCAGGCCGGCGTCGGACAGCGTGTACGTGACGTCGACCCGCAGCGACCACGGGTAGCCCGGCGTCGGCACCAGGTCGTGCCGCAGCGTGACCGAGGTGTCGCCGTCGGGGCCGGCGGTGCCGGCGACCCTCTCGAACCGCACCTGGGCCACCAGGCCGTGCAGGGCGGTCATCCGGTCGGGCTCCGTCACCGCGACCTGGTACTCCGTGCCGTCCCAGGTGTACTGGCCGTCGCGCAGCCGGTTCGGCCAGGGCGCCAGCACGGCGCCGGAGAAGGCGGGGGCGAGCGCGTCCTCGTCGAACGGCAGGACGACGTCGCGCCCGCCCACGGCGTAGGTGCGGATGCTCGCGCCCACCTCGGCGATCGTGGCGCGGTGCTCACCGTGCGCGAGGGGGTGCTGACGTCCGGAGGGTGCTGGCGTGTTCACGCTCACACCGTAGTGGCAGCGGTCGTGCGGGCGGGGTCCTGCGCACGCCGGGCCGCCGCAGCCGGTAGCCTGGACCGTCGTGGCAGCCACCGACTTCCCCGCCGAGATCCGCGACCTGCGCAGCACGCTCCAGTCGATCCAGGCGGTGTCCGACCCCACGGCCCTCCGCGCGAAGATCGCCGACCTCTCCGAGCAGGCGTCCGCGCCCGACCTGTGGGACGACCCCGAGGCCGCGCAGAAGATCACCAGCGCCCTGTCCGCGGCGCAGTCCGAGCTCGACCGCGTCAGCCGGCTGGGCGGCCGGATCGACGACCTGGAGACCCTGGTCGAGATGGCGACGGAGGACGGCGGCGACGCCGACACCCTCGCCGAGGCCGAGGCCGAGCTCGTCGGCATCCGCCGCGACCTGGGCGAGCTCGAGGTCCGCACGCTGCTGGCCGGCGAGTACGACCAGCGCGAGGCGGTCGTGACCATCCGCGCCGGGGCCGGCGGCGTCGACGCCGCGGACTTCGCCGAGATGCTGATGCGGATGTACCTGCGCTGGGCGGAGCGGCACGGGTACCCGACGTCGGTGCTCGACACGTCCTACGCGGAGGAGGCGGGCCTGAAGTCCGCGACCTTCGAGGTGAAGGCGCCGTACGCGTTCGGCCACCTGTCCGTCGAGGCGGGCACGCACCGCCTGGTGCGGATCTCGCCGTTCGACAACCAGGGCCGCCGGCAGACGTCGTTCGCCGCGGTCGAGGTCATCCCGCTGATCGAGCAGAGCGACGACAACATCGAGATCCCCGAGTCGGAGATCAAGGTGGACGTGTTCCGCTCGTCCGGCCCCGGCGGCCAGTCGGTCAACACCACCGACTCGGCCGTGCGCATGACGCACATCCCGACCGGCATCGTCGTGTCGATGCAGAACGAGAAGTCGCAGATCCAGAACCGCGCCGCCGCGCTGCGCGTGCTCCAGTCCCGCCTGCTGCTGGTCCGCAAGGCGGAGGAGGACGCGAAGAAGAAGGAGCTCGCGGGCGACATCAAGGCGTCCTGGGGCGACCAGATGCGCTCCTACGTGCTGCACCCGTACCAGATGGTCAAGGACCTCCGGACGGAGCACGAGGTGGGCAACACCTCGGCGGTGTTCGACGGCGACATCGACGGGTTCATCGAGGCCGGGATCCGCTGGCGCCGGTCCGCCGACGTGGCCTGAGCCGCTCCACCACGCGGCAAACCGGGCATATCGCCCCGCCGCCCGGGCTCCGCCCGGCGGTGGGGCGACTCACAGGTCCGCCGGCGGCGTGTCACGGGCGGGTCACGACGGACCGCTGCCTACGCTCGGCTCGGCCAGGACAGCACCACCCCTTTCGTCCCCCGACAGCTGGCCGCCCCCACCCGTGATCAGATTCGAGAACGTCACCAAGGTCTACGCGCGCGGCGCCCGCCCCGCGCTGGACCACATCTCCCTCGACGTCGAGCGCGGCGAGTTCGTCTTCCTCGTCGGCGCGTCCGGCTCGGGCAAGTCGACCTTCCTGCGCCTCGCGCTCCGCGAGGAGCGGCCGTCCGCCGGCAAGGTGTTCGTCGCCGGCAAGGACCTCACCACGCTGTCGTCGTGGAAGGTGCCGCACCTGCGCCGGCAGATCGGCGCGGTGTTCCAGGACTTCCGGCTGCTGCACAACAAGACGGTGTTCGAGAACGTGGCGTTCGCGCTGCAGGTGATCGGCAAGCCGCGGCACCACATCCTCACCACCGTGCCCGACGTGCTGGAGATGGTCGGCCTCGCGGGCAAGGAGAAGCGGCGGCCGCACGAGCTGTCCGGCGGCGAGCAGCAGCGCGTGGCGATCGCGCGCGCGTTCGTCAACCGGCCCGCGATCCTGCTGGCGGACGAGCCGACCGGCAACCTCGACCCGACGACCTCCCTGGGGATCATGCGCCTGCTCGACCGGATCAACCGCACCGGGACCACGGTCGTGATGGCGACGCACGACGACGAGATCGTCGACCAGATGCGCAAGCGGGTCGTCGAGCTGTCCGGCGGGGAGCTGGTCCGCGACCAGTCCCGCGGCGTGTACGGCTCGGACCGCTGAGGGAGGGGGCGACGTGCGACTGCAGTTCATCCTCTCCGAGATCGGCATCGGCCTGCGCCGGAACCTGTCGATGACCATCTCGGTCGTCCTGGTGACCTTCGTGTCCCTCACCTTCGTCGGCGCCGCCGCGCTGCTGCAGCTGCAGATCGGCAAGATGCAGGACGACTGGTACGACAAGGTCGAGGTCAGCGTCTACCTCTGCCCGGCGGGGGAGTCCTCCGAGCCGACCTGCGCCGGCGGCGAGGTCACCGAGGAGCAGAAGGAGGCCATCCGCGCCGCCCTCGACGCCCCGGACGTCGCGCCGTACATCGACGACGTCTTCGAGGAGTCGAAGGAGCAGGCCTTCGAGACGTTCCAGCGCCAGTTCGAGGGCCAGTTCTGGGCGCAGGTCACGACCGTCGACGACATGAACGAGTCGCTGCGGATCAAGCTCACCGACCCCGAGAAGTTCGAGGTCGTCGCCGACGTGCTGCAGGGGCGGCAGGGCGTCGAGCGGGTGCAGGACCAGCGCGAGCTCTACAACACCCTGTTCCGCGTGCTGAACAGCGCGACGCTGCTGTCCCTCGGGCTGGCCGGCGTGATGCTGCTCGCCGCGGTGCTGCTGATCACCACGACCATCCGGCTGTCGGCGCTGAGCCGCCGCCGGGAGACGGGGATCATGCGGATGGTCGGCGCGTCGAACCTGTTCATCCAGCTGCCGTTCATGCTCGAGGGCGCCATCGCCGCGACGATCGGCGCCGTGCTCTCGGTGGCGGGCCTGTGGGCCGGCGTGCGGTTCCTGGTCACGGACTGGCTCGGCGGGCAGATCGCCTGGATCCCGTACGTGACGACGAACGAGGTCTGGCAGGTGGCGCCGTTCCTCGTCGGCGCCGCGATCCTGCTGGCGGCGATCTCGTCGCTGGTGACCCTGAGCCGCTACACGAAGGTCTGAGATGCCGACCACGACGACCCGTCCCCGCCGGCCGCGCGGCCTGCGCCTGCTGGCCGGCTCGCTGGCGAGCGCCCTCGCGGTGCTCGTCGGGGTGACCGCGGCCGGGCCCGCGCTCGGCGACGACCTGGACGACCAGAAGGCCGCCCTGGAGTCGCAGCAGGCCCAGAAGGACCAGCAGCGCGCCGACGCCGAGGCCGCGCTCGAGGGCCTGAGCACCCAGCTGCAGCAGGTGGCCGCGGAGCTGCTGGCCGTCCAGCAGCAGCTGCCGGCCGCCCAGGCGGCCCTCACGGCCGCCGAGACCGCGCTGGCCGGGTACGAGCGGGAGGCGGCGCTGATCGCCGACCGCCTGCAGGACGCCCAGGACCAGGAGTCCTCGATCAGCGCCACCATCGACACCGACTCGGCGCGCGCGGACGAGATCCGCGGGCAGATCGGCCGGATGGCGCGCGAGGCCTACCAGGGCGGGCCCGGGCTGTCGGGGCTGAGCATCGTGGTCGGCGCCGAGACCGTGGAGGACTTCACCGAGCAGTACGGGCTGGCCACCGCCGCGCAGCGCGCGCAGAGCCAGGTGCTCGACGAGCTGGCGGCGATCGAGGCCACCAACCGCAACAGCCAGGCGCGCCTGACGGCGGTCCGCGAGCGGATCACCGAGCTGAAGGCCGAGGCGGACGCCAAGGTCGCCCAGGCGGAGGAGGCGCGCCAGGAGGCGGCGGACCGCAAGGCCGAGGTCGAGGACCTGATCGCCCAGCAGACGGCCAAGCAGCAGCAGATCGCGAGCCAGAAGGCGGCGGCCCAGGCGGAGGTCGACAAGATCGACGCCGAGGCGGCGTCCATCCGCTCGCAGATCGACCGGATCGCGGCGGAGCAGCGCGCCCGCGCGGCGGCGGCCGGCCAGGCCCCGCCCGCGCCCAGCGGCTCGGTCGGCACCGGGGCGCTGTTCGGCAACCCGACGTCGATCAACCCGATCCACGTCACCAGCGAGTACGGGATGCGGCTGCACCCGATCCTCGGCTACTACCGGCTGCACGCCGGCATCGACCTGCGCACCTACTGCGGCACGCCGATCTACGCCGCCAAGGAGGGCACCGTGCAGTGGGCGCGGTGGCGCAACGGGTTCGGCAACCAGGTGATGGTGGACCACGGGTTCGTCGACGGGAACTCCCTGATGACCTCGTACAACCACATGACCAGCTTCGTCGTCGGGGCGGGGCAGCAGGTGTCCCGCGGGCAGCTGCTGGGGTACTCCGGCAACACCGGCACGTCCGCCGCGTGCCACCTCCACTTCGAGGTGTACGTCAACGGCGCGACCACGAACCCGCGGCCGCTGCTCGGCCTGTAGCGAATCCGGTGGGCCGGGGCGGGCCGCGGCGGATAGGCTGCTGCGTCGCCCACCCACCGCACCACCCAGGAGGATCGTCATGGCCAAGCAGAGCGGACGGTCGCTGGTCGCGTCCAACCGCAAGGCGCGCCACGACTACCTCATCGAGGACGTGTTCGAGGCCGGGGTCGTGCTGAGCGGGACCGAGGTCAAGGCGCTGCGCGCCGGCCGGGCCTCGCTGGTCGACGGCTGGTGCTCGATCGACGGCGGCGAGGCGTGGCTCGAGGGCGTGCACATCCCCGAGTACTCGCAGGGCACGTGGACCAACCACGCGCCGCGGCGCAAGCGCAAGCTGCTGCTGCACCGCGACGAGATCGACCGCCTCGAGGCGAAGACGCGGGAGAAGGGCCAGACGATCGTCCCGCTCTCGCTGTACTTCCTGGACGGGCGCGCCAAGGTCGAGATCGCGCTGGCCCGCGGCAAGCGCGAGTACGACAAGCGGCAGGCGCTGCGCGAGCGGCAGGACAACCTCGAGGCGGTCCGCGCCATGCGGGAGAAGCGGGACCGCTGACCCGGCTGGGCCCGCCGGCCCGCCCCGGCCCGGCCGGCCCGCCCGTGCGCGCCGGTCAGGACAGCGCGGCCCGCAGCGTGCCGGGGTCCGTCGTCGGGCGGTCGCAGACGAAGCCGCGGCAGACGTAGGCGGCCGCGCGGCCCCCGACCAGCGGGCGGTCGCGCAGCAGCCCGACGGCGTCCGCGGAGGCGGCGACCTCGTCCGGGTCGCCCTGCGCGAGCACCAGCCCCGGCGCCGCCGAGCGCAGCGCCGTCCGGACGAGCGCCACCCGGCCCGGGTCGTCGGCCCGGCCCAGCACCGCGACCTCGCGCGGGCCGTCCAGCACCGCCTCGGCGGTGGCCAGCGCCCAGCCCACCGCCCGCGGGTGCCGGTGCGCGATCGACAGCGGCCCGGCGAGGGCGAGCTCCGCCGCCCGCCGGTCGCGGGCCGAGCCGGAGAGCGCGGCGCGCGCGAGCAGGGCGCCCGCGGCCGCGGACTGCCCGCCCGCCGACGGCCCGTCGGTGACGTCCGGGCGCGCGGACAGCCGGGCGACCACCGGGTCGGTCTGGTCGTCGGCGGTGTCGCGGAAGCCGTGGCCCGGGGCGCGGAACCGCGCGAGCACCGTGTCCAGCAGGGCGCCGCCGCGCCCGGCCCAGTGCGGGTCGCCGGTCACCCCGGACAGCACCAGGAACGCCTCCGCCACCGCGGCGTAGTCGGCGAGGACGCCGGGGGCCGTGCCCACCGCGCCGTCGCGGGACGCGCGGACCAGCCGGGTCAGCCCGTCGCCGCCCTCGTGCAGGTGCACCTCGTCGAGCAGCCGGGCGGCGCCGACGGCCGCGGCGACCCACTCGCGGCGCTCGAACGCGGCGCCGGCCTCGGCGAGCGCGGCGACGGCGATGCCGTTCCACGCGGCGACGACCTTGTCGTCCCGGCCGGGCTGCGGCCGCCGGGACCGGGCGTCCAGCAGCGTGCGGCGCACCCGCTCGAACCGCAGCGGGTCGTCGGGGTCGGCGCGCAGCTGCAGCACCGAGGTGCCGGCCTCGAAGGTCCCGGCCGCCGTCACGCCGAACAGCTCCGCCGCCCAGGCCCCGTCCTCCGGGCCCAGCACCTCGGTGAGCGTGGCGGGCGTCCAGACGTACGTCGCGCCCTCGACGCCCTCGGTGTCGGCGTCCAGGGACGAGGCGAAGCCGCCCTCGGCCGTGCGCAGGTCCCGCAGCAGCCAGTCGGCGGTGCCCTCGACCACCCGCCGGGCGAGGTCCGACCCGGTCAGCCGCCACCACCGGGCGTAGACGCGCAGCAGCAGCGCGTTGTCCTCGAGCATCTTCTCGAAGTGCGGCACCGTCCAGGTGCCGTCGACGGCGTACCGGGCGAACCCGCCGCCGACCTGGTCGGCCATCCCGCCGCGGGCCATCGCCTCCAGGGTGCCCTCGGCCATCCCGAGCGCGCGGTCGTCGCCGGTGCGCGCGGCCCGGCGCAGCAGCCACTCGAGCGTGGTGGACGGCGGGAACTTCGGCGCGCCGCCGAAGCCGCCGTGCTCGGCGTCGTACGTGCCCGCCAGCGCGTCCACGGCGAGCCCGGACACCTGCGCCACGGCGTCGAGGTCGAGCGCGGCGCCGTCGTCGTCGGCCGGGGGAGCCCCGGCCCCGGCGGTGCCGCCGGCGTCCGGCGCCGCGCCGCCGCCCAGGGCGGTGAGCAGCTCGGCGGCCCCGGCCCGGACGTCGTCGCGGCGCTCCCGCCACGTGCGGGACAGCGCGTCGAGCACCTGGCCGAACGAGGGCCGGCCGGCCACCGGGACCGGCGGGAAGTACGTGCCGCAGAAGAACGGGTCGCCCTCCGGGGTGGCGAACACCGTCATCGGCCAGCCGCCCTGCCCGGTCATCGCCTGGGTCGCGGCCATGTACGCCGCGTCCAGGTCGGGGCGCTCCTCGCGGTCGACCTTGACGTTGACGAACCGGCTGTTCATCACCGCGGCGACGGCGGGGTCCTCGAACGACTCGTGCGCCATCACGTGGCACCAGTGGCACGCCGCGTACCCGACGGACACCAGCAGGGGGACGTCCCGGCGGCGCGCCTCCGCGAACGCCTCCTCGCCCCACTCGTACCAGTCGACGGGGTTCTCGGCGTGCTGCCGCAGGTACGGGCTGGTGCTGCGGGCCAGGCGGTTCGGCATGCCCCCACTGTCGCGCGGTGCGGCCCCGGCCGCGACCGGGTGCGGGTCGAATCGATTCACGCAGCCCGCTCGCCGCGCCGCGCCGGGCGGACGGACACAGTTCGGTCACGGCCTCTTGACGTGCGACCTCGGTCCCACCTACCGTTCCCAGCGTCTGGCGTTGAAACGTTCCACTCGCGTTCCGCACAGCCGGCCCGCCCCCGAGGGCCGATCCGACCAATGGAGGTCTGATGCACACGACACCCCCCGCGCGCCGCCTGCGCGCGGTCGCCCTGCTCGCGGTGGGCGGCCTCGCCCTCACCGCCTGCTCCGCCGGCAGCCTGGGGTCCAGCGGCGACGACAGCGGCGACGGCGTCACGCTGTCGATGCTGATCGACAACTCGGAGCAGTCGATGGTCCCGATGCAGGGCGTGATCGACGCGTTCCACGCCGAGCACCCGGACATCACCGTCGAGATGGAGACCCGGCCGCAGGGCTCGGAGGGCGACAACGTCCTCAAGACCCGGCTGGCCACGGGCGACATGACGGACCTGTTCCAGTACAACTCCGGTTCGCTGCTGCAGGCGCTGGACCCCGCCGGCAACCTGGTCCCGCTCACCGACGAGCCGTGGATCGACAGCGTGGACGACGCGTTCCTGCAGGCCGTGCAGAGCGGGGACGACTACTACGGCGCGCCGCAGAACCAGGCCAGCGCGGGCGGCGTGCTCTACAACACGCAGGTCTACGCCGACCTCGGCCTGGAGGTCCCGCTCACCTGGGACGAGTTCATGGCGAACAACGAGGCCATCAAGGCCGCGGGCATCGCGCCGGTGATCCAGTCCTACCAGGACACCTGGACGTCCCAGCTGTTCGTGCTGGCGGACTTCCACAACGTGCTGACCCAGAACCCGGACTGGGCCGAGGAGTACACGGCCAACGAGGCCAAGTACGTGGACGAGCCGGCGTTCGCCGGGTTCCGGCACCTGCAGGAGGTCGCCGACGCCGGCTACCTGAACAGCGACTTCGCCTCCATCAAGATGGAGGCGGCGCTCGACCAGGTGGCCACCGGCGCGGGCGCGCACTACCCGATGCTCACGTTCGCGATCGGCCCGATGGTCGCCGCGAACCCGGAGGCGGCCGAGGACGTCGGCTTCTTCGCGATGCCGGGGGAGGACGCCGGCGGCAACGGCCTGACGGTCTGGCCCACGGGCGGCATCTACATCCCGAAGTCCACCGAGGGCGAGGAGCTCGAGGCGGCCCGGACCTTCCTCGAGTTCCTGGTCTCGCCCGAGGGCTGCGACGCGCAGACCGCCGCGATGCCGCCGTCCGGCCCGTACCAGGTCGAGGGCTGCACGGTCCCGGACGACCTGCCCGCGGCGGTCGAGGACATGACGGCCTACTTCGAGGAGGGGAACACCAGCCCGGCGCTGGAGTTCCTGTCCCCGGTCAAGGGCCCGGCGCTCGAGCAGATCATGGTCGAGGTGGGCTCCGGCATCCGCCCCGCGGCCGAGGCCGCGGCGCTCTACGACGAGGACGTCAAGAAGCAGGCCCAGCAGCTCGGCCTCGAGGGCTGGTGACCTGCCGGCGACCGGGCCCGGCGCACCCGGGCCCGGTCGCCGCCCGACCGGAAAGGGCGGTCCGATGACGACCACCACCCCGACCTCCCCGCAGGCCGCCGCCGCGGCGCGGGCGGTCACCACCCGGCGGCCGGCGCCGCGGCACCGCGGCTACGCCCGGCGCACCTACCCGCTGTGGTTCTACGTCCCCGCCGCGATCGTGTTCGGCGTGCTGTTCGTGGTGCCGACGTTCGCGTCGTTCTACTTCAGCCTGACCCGCTGGACGATCTTCGACTCCGAGTTCATCGGGCTCGGCAACTTCCAGCAGTTCTTCTCCGAGCCCGCGCTGGTCAAGGGCCTGACGAACACCCTGGTGTTCGGCGTGGTCACGTCCGCCGGGAAGGTCGTGCTCGGCATGGCCCTCGCGCTGCTGCTCACCGCGCCGGTCGTCGCCCGCGGCTACCTGCGGTCCGTGGTGTTCTTCCCGGTGCTGGTGTCCACCATCGGCGTCGGGCTGACCTTCCAGGTGCTGATGAACCCCACCGAGGGCCTGATCAACCGCGTCCTCGGCGCCGTGGGCGTCGACGGGCCCGCGTGGCTGGTCGACCCGAGCATCGCGCTGCTGTCCGTGGCGGCGGTCGACGTGTGGAAGGGCCTCGGCCTGGCCGTGGTCATCTACATCGCCGGCATCGTGTCCATCCCGGCGGAGTACTTCGAGGCCGCGCGGGTGGACGGCGCCGGCTGGTGGCAGCAGTTCCGCAGCATCATCCTGCCGCTGTCGATGCCGGCCACCTCCACCGTGGTCCTGCTGTCCCTGATCGGCGGCCTGCGGTCCTTCGACCTGATCTGGGCGATGACCCGCGGCGGCCCGGGGTTCACCTCCGACACGATCGCCTCGGTGATCTACAAGCAGTACCAGGCCGGGTTCTACGGGCTGTCCACGGCCGGCAACGTGGTGCTGTTCCTCGTCGTCGCGGCCCTGGCGTTCCCGCTGTCGCGGTACTTCAACCGGCGGGAGGTGAACCTGTGAGGCGGCCCGGGGCCTGGCTGCTCGGCGGCGTGGGCATCGTGCTGACCACGGTGCTGTTCGTCGTGCCGTTCCTGTTCATCTTCCTGCAGGCCGGCAAGACGGCGGAGGAGGCCCGGCTGCTCGAGTTCTCCTGGCCCAGCGAGTGGGCGATCGTGGAGAACGTCCGCGCGGTGTTCGAGGCCCGCGACTACATGCTGGTGATCGCGTTCATCAACTCGACGATCCTCACGGTGGCCAGCGTCTCGGTCCTCGTGGTGCTCGGCTCGATGGTGGCCTTCGTCCTGCAGCGCCGCCGGTCCCGGCTGAACCCGGTGGTGGACTTCCTCATCCTGTCCGGCCTGATCATCCCGCCCGCGGTGGTCCCGACCATCTGGGTGCTGCAGGGGATGGGCCTGTTCCGGACGATGCTCGGGCTGGTGCTCGTCGAGGTCGCGTTCGGCATGGCGTTCGTCGTCCTGCTGATCCGGGCGTTCGTGTCCACCATCCCTCGGGACCTGGACGAGGCCGCGATCATCGACGGCGCGGGCCCCGTCCGGCTGTTCTTCCGGGTGATCCTGCCGCTGCTGAAGTCGGTGATCGTCACCGTGGTGGTGGTGCAGTCCGTGGCGGTGTTCAACGACTTCGCGAACCCGCTGTACTTCCTGCCCGGCGACGAGAACGCCACGGTGCAGCTCACGCTCTACAACTTCCAGAGCCAGTACTCGACCCAGTACAACCTGCTCTTCACCAACATCCTGCTGATCACGATCCCGCCCCTGGTGATGTTCCTGTTCTTCAACAAGCGGATCGTCGCGGGCATGACCGCCGGCGCGGTCAAGGGCTGAGCCCTCGTGAACGGAGTGACCCCCGTGGACCTGACCCCCCGCGCCCTGGACGTCCTGGGCCGCACCCGCATCGAGCTGCCCTCCTGGGCGTTCGGCAACTCCGGCACCCGGTTCCGGGTGTTCCCGTCGGCCGGCACGCCCCGGACGGTGCAGGAGAAGATCGCCGACGCCGCCCAGGTGCACCGGTACACCGGCGCCGCGCCCACCGTGGCGCTGCACATCCCGTGGGACCGGGTGGACGACTACGGCGCCCTCGCGCGGTTCGCCGAGGACGCCGGCGTCCGGATCGGCACCATCAACTCGAACACGTTCCAGGAGGAGGACTACAAGTTCGGCTCCCTGGCCTCCCGCGACCCGGGCGTGCGCCGCAAGGCGGTCGACCACCACCTGGAGTGCCTCGAGGTGATGGCGGCCACCGGGTCCCGGGACCTGAAGATCTGGCTCGCCGACGGCACCAACTACCCGGGCCAGGACGACATCCGGGCCCGGCAGGACCACGTCGCGGACTCGCTGGCCCAGATCTACGCGCAGCTGGGCCCGGAGCAGCGGCTGGTGCTCGAGTACAAGCTGTTCGAGCCGGCGTTCTACCACACCGACGTGCCCGACTGGGGCACGGCCTACGCGCACGTGGTGGCGCTGGGGGAGCGGGCCGTGGTCTGCCTGGACACCGGGCACCACGCCCAGGGCACGAACATCGAGTTCATCGTCGCCCAGCTGCTCCGGCTCGGCCGGCTCGGCGCGTTCGACTTCAACTCCCGGTTCTACGCGGACGACGACCTGATCGTCGGGGCGGCCGACCCGTTCCAGCTGTTCCGGATCCTCGCGGAGGTGGAGCGCGGCGGCGGCCTGGCACCCGGGTCCGACCTCGCGCTGATGCTCGACCAGTGCCACAACGTCGAGGACAAGGTGCCGGGGCAGATCCGGTCCGTGCTCAACGTCCAGGAGTCGCTGGCGAAGGTGCTGCTGATCGACCGCGACGCCCTCGACGCCGCGCAGCGCGCCGACGACGTGCTCGGGGCGAACCAGGTCCTGATGGACGCGTTCTGGACCGACGTCCGCCCGGCGCTCGCCGCGTGGCGCGCCGGGCGCGGGCTGCCGGAGGACCCGGCGCGCGCGTTCGCCGCCTCCGGCTACCTCGCCCGGATCGCCGACGAGCGCGTCGGCGGCACCCAGGCCGGCTGGGGCGCCTGACCCCCGCCGTCCGCCCGTCCGCAGCCGCGCCCACCCCGTCCCCGCCCGGAAGGAACCGCCCCGTGACCCACCCCGCCGCCGCCGACCTGCTCGCCCGGTCCCGCCGCCTCGGCGCCGACCCCCGCACCACCAACTACGCCGGCGGCAACACGTCCGCGAAGGGCACCGCGACCGACCCCGCGACCGGCGACCCGGTCGAGCTGCTCTGGGTCAAGGGCTCGGGCGGCGACCTCGGCACGCTCACGGAGCAGAACCTCGCGGTGCTGCGCCTGGACCGGCTCCGGGCGCTGGCCGGCGTCTACCCGGGCGTCGACCGCGAGGACGAGATGGTGGCGGCGTTCGACTACTGCCTGCACGGACGGGGCGGCGCCGCCCCGTCCATCGACACCGCGATGCACGCGCTGGTCGACGCCGCGCACGTGGACCACCTGCACCCCGACGCGGGCATCGCGCTCGCCACGGCGGCGGACGGCGAGGCGCTGACCCGCGAGGTGTTCGGCGACGAGGTCGTCTGGGTGCCGTGGCGCCGGCCGGGCTTCCAGCTGGGCCTGGACATCGCCGCCGTCCAGGCGCAGCACCCGGAGGCGATCGGCTGCGTCCTCGGCGGGCACGGCATCACGGCGTGGGGCGGCACGTCGCAGGAGGCCGAGGAGCGCTCGCTGCGGATCATCCGCACCGCCGAGGCGTTCATCGCCGAGCGGACCGCGGCGCTGGCCGCGCAGGGGCGGCACCCGTTCGGCGCGGTCCGCGACGGGTACGCGGCGCTGCCGGAGCCGGAGCGCCGGGCGCGGGCCGCCGCGCTGGCGCCGGTGGTCCGCGGGCTGGCGTCGACGGACCGGCCGCAGGTGGGGCACTACACGGACACCGACGTGGTGCTCGACTTCCTGTCCCGCGCGGAGCTGGGCCGCCTGGCGGCGCTGGGCACCTCCTGCCCGGACCACTTCCTGCGCACCAAGGTCTCCCCGCTCGTGGTGGACCTGCCGGCCGACGCCCCGCTCGACGACGTGGTGGCGCACCTGCGCGAGCGGCACGCCGCCTACCGCGAGGAGTACGCCGCGTACTACGCGCGGCACGCCACCGGCGACTCCCCGGCGATGCGCGGCGCCGACCCGGCGGTCGTGCTGGTGCCCGGGGTCGGCATGTTCTCGTTCGGCAAGGACAAGCAGACCGCCCGGGTGGCCGGCGAGTTCTACGTCAACGCGATCAACGTCATGCGCGGCGCCGAGGCGATCAGCAGCTACGCCCCGATCGACGAGGCGGAGAAGTTCCGCATCGAGTACTGGGCCCTCGAGGAGGCCAAGCTCGCGCGGATGCCGGAGCCGAGGCCGCTGGCGACGCGCGTCGCGCTGGTCACCGGCGCCGGGTCGGGCATCGGCCGGGCCATCGCCGAGCGGCTCGCCGCCGAGGGCGCCTGCGTGGTCGTCGCGGACGTGAACCTCGAGAGCGCGAGCGAGGTCGCGACGGCGCTCGGCGGGCCGGACGTCGCCGTGGCCGTGCACGCCGACGTCACCGACGAGGAGGCCGTGGCCCGGCTCGTCCGGGAGGCGGTGCTCGCGTTCGGCGGGGTGGACCTGGTGGTGAACAACGCGGGGCTGTCCATCTCCAAGCCGCTGCTGGAGACGACCGCCCGCGACTGGGACCTGCAGCACGACGTGATGGCCCGCGGGTCCTTCCTGGTGTCCCGGGAGGCCGCCCGGGCGATGGTCGCGCAGGACATGGGCGGCGACATCGTCTACATCGCCTCGAAGAACTCGCTGTTCGCCGGTCCGAACAACATCGCGTACTCCGCGACCAAGGCCGACCAGGCGCACCAGGTCCGGCTGCTCGCCGCCGAGCTCGGGGCGCACGGCATCCGGGTCAACGGCGTGAACCCGGACGGCGTGGTCCGCGGGTCCGGGATCTTCGCCGGCGGCTGGGGCGCGCAGCGCGCGGCCACCTACGGCGTGCCGGAGTCCGAGCTCGGCGCCTACTACGCGCAGCGCACGCTGCTGAAGAAGGAGGTGCTGCCCGAGCACGTCGCGGCCGCGGTGGTCGCGCTCACCGGGCCGGACCTCGTGCAGACCACCGGGCTGCACGTGCCCGTCGACTCCGGCGTCGCCGCCGCCTTCCTCCGCTGACATGGCCGGACCCACGTTCGCCGCCGTCGACCTCGGCGCGTCCAGCGGCCGGGTGCTCGCCGGCCGCGTCGAGCGCGGCCGCCTGGTGGCCACCGAGACGGCGCGGTTCCCGAACGCGCCGGTGCCGGTGGTCGCGGGCGGCCGGACCACGCTGCACTGGGACCTGCTCGGGCTGTGGTCCGGCGTCCGCGCGGGGCTGCGCGCCGCGGCGCGCGAGCACGGGCCGGTGGCCTCGGTCGGCGTCGACACCTGGGCCGTGGACTACGGGCTGCTGGACGCGGACGGGCGGCTGCTCGGCGACCCGGTGCACTACCGGGACGCGCGCACGGCCGGTGCCCCGGAGCGGTACTTCCGGCACCTCGACCCGGCGCGGCACTACGCCGTCACCGGGGCCCAGGTGCAGCCGTTCAACACGGCGTTCCAGCTCGCGGCGGCCGCCGGGGACGCGACGCTCGGCGCCGCCCGCGGCCTGCTGCTCGTGCCGGACCTGCTCGGGCACTGGCTGACCGGCGAGCGCGTCACCGAGGTGACCAACGCCTCGACCACCGGCCTGCTCGACGCCGGCACCCGGGGGTGGTCGGCGGAGGCGCTGGCCGCCGCGTCGGCCGCCGCCGGGCGGGACGTCGGCGCCCTGCTCGCCCCGCTGGTCGAGCCGGGCACGGTGCTCGGCCCCGTGCAGCGCGCGGTGGCGGACGACCT
>JAPSIJ010000136.1 GCA_031178805.1 Cellulomonas sp.
TCGAGCACGGCCTCGCGGGTCGGCGTGAGCGCGGGGGAGGACAGGGCGGTCAGGTCCAGGGCGGCCCCGCGCACCGGCGCGGTCTTGCCCTCGGAGGGCGGGAGCAGGATGAGCACGGGCTGCACTGTAGGCGGCGTGCGGCCGCGTGCCGCACCGGCGACGACGTGCCGTTCGCCACGCAGGCCCCGTCCGGAACGCCCACGGGCCCCGGTGACACGCCCGCGCGGGCGTGTAGGCTGACCGGCGCGGATGAGCTGGCCAGGCGGCCGCGTCGAGCCCTCGGGCTCGCCGAGGAACGTCCGGGCTCCACAGGGCAGGGTGGTGGGTAACACCCACCCGGGGTGACCCGCGGGACAGTGCCACAGAAAGCAGACCGCCACCGCACGGCCCTCGGGCCGCACGGTGGTAAGGGTGAAACGGTGGTGTAAGAGACCACCAGCGCGCCGGGCGACCGGCGCGGCTCGGTAAACCCCACCCGGAGCAAGGCCAGACAGGGAGCGTTCGAGGGCTGCCCGCCCGAGCTCCCGGGTAGGCCGCTGGAGGCGTGCGGCAACGTACGTCGTAGATGGATGGCCGCCACCCGCGCGGGGGTGACCGCGCGCGGGGACAGAACCCGGCGTACCGGCCAGCTCATCCGCACATGAGCCGCTGACCCGGCGATCACGCCGCGGCGGGGACCACCGGCAGGCTGCCCAGCAGCCCCATCATGGACAGCACCGACCGCGCCTGCTCCGGGACGTGCTGGATGCGCAGGTCGATCCCGGCGTCCCGGCACGCGAGCCAGCACCGGATGACGAGCCGCACGCCGGTCGAGTCGATGAACGTGACGCCGCCGAGGTCGAGGTCCACGGGTCGGCCCGCGGCGAGCGCCGCGGCGACGGCCGTCTCGGCCTGCGGCGCGAAGGCGGCGTCGATCTCGCCGGCGAGCAGCAGGGTCGTCGTGGCCGGCCCGTCGACGGTCCGGATGGTGCCTACGGAGTCCTGCACGGAGATCGCCCCCTCGGCGGTCGCTGCGGTCTCGCGCTGGTGCCGAACGCGGTGCGCCGCGTCGTCGTGCTGGGTGCACGGTGACGCGTCGCAGGGTCACCCACTGTGGCACACGGACGGTCGTCTGCACAGGCCCGGGGCGGCCCCGGGGTCCCCGGATCCGCGGACCGCCCCCCGGCCGGTGCGGTGCCACGCTCGGCGCACGCCCACGGACGAGAGGCCGGCGCGGCTCAGCGCCCCGCGGTCGCGTCAGTCCCGGTCCCCGGGCGCCGGGTCCACCCACGCCGTCCCCGCGTCCAGGTCCACGGGCGGTGCCGCGTCCCCGGCGTGCTGCCGGTCGTGCCGGCGGCGCTCCCGCTCCTCGGTGACGTGCGTGCGGCTCGGCTGGAAGACCTCGACGAGCTCGCCGAGCGCCCCGCTCGCCGCGCCGTCGCCGCCCGTCGTCGGGCGCGCCCGGCGTCGCCGCGGGCCGCGGAGGACGCCGTGCGCGACGAGGCGGTCGAGCACCCCGAGCAGCAGCACCGCCCCGGCGACCCACCCCAGCGTCTCCACCTACCCAGTGTGCGCCGCGGTGCCGCCGGCACCGGGACCTCGGTCCCAGCCGGCCCTAGGCTGGGCGGCGGGACGTGGGGCACGCCCGGGGCAGGTCGGCGAAGGAGCCGTGATGAGGATGCCCACGTTCAGGATGACCCGCCCCGCGGACGGCACGGCGGCCACCGGCTCGTGCGTGCCCGCGCTGGCGGAGCAGCTCGTGCCCCGCCCGGGGGCCCGCTACGACGGGCCGGTGCCGGACGAGGTGGGCGCCGCGGACCGCGGCGTGCTGACCTGGGGCGACGGCCGCCCGGGTCGGCCGGGGCCGCACCGGGCGGCGGTGACGCTGGAGCGGATCGCCTGAGCCCGCGTCGCTCCGGGGGTCCCGGCGGGTCACGGCTCAGTAGGCGGCGAGCACCTGGACGCCGTAGTACCGGCCGCCGTGCTCGACGACCCCGATGCCGATGGTGGTGAAGGCCGGGTTCACCATGTTCGCGCGGTGCCCGGGGGATTCCTGCCACTGGGTGTACAGGGCGACGGGGTCCCACGAGTTCATCGCGATGTTCTCCCCGGCGGCGCGCCAGCCCGCGGGGATCTGCCGGCTGTAGTCCGGGTTGTGCCGGAAGTCGCCGGTCGTCGCCATCCGGGCGGCCCAGGCCTCGGCGACCGCGTCGACCCGCGCGTCCCGGACCAGCGGGGCGCGGCCCTCGGCCGCGCGGAGCTGGTTGGTGCGCTGCAGGATGGCCTGCTCGGCGGCCTGCACGTCGGCGGCCGCCACGGGCGCGGCGAGCGGGGCCGCGAGGGGTGCGACGGGCGTCCCGGCGGGGGCGCGGTCGGCCGCGACGGCCGGCGCGGAGCCGGCGGCGAGGGCCGCGGCGGCGGTGACGGCGGTGGTCCACAGGCGCGTCTTCACGAGGGTCCTCCAGGGATCCGGGCTGTCGGTGCGCGTCTCCCGACCGTAACAACCGGCTCCGGGGGCGGGCACCCGCGCGGCGGGCCGGGGCGCCGGGCGGGGTCGGTCGGTCACGGCGCGACGGCGCGTCGGCGCACGTCGGCGGCGGGCAGCCACACGGCGCCCGTCATCACGCGCAGGTCCACGATCCGGACACGCACCAGCGTCGCGGTCCACTCGACCGCGACGGTGTCCAGCCGCTCGGTGCCGGAGGCCCAGCGCAGCACGACGGTCACCGGGATGGGCCGCTCGACGTCGTGGTGCACGCCGGGCGGCACGGGGTGGGCGTTGAGCAGCGGGACGGCGGACCGCAGCCGGGACATGCCCCCGGGGACGGTCTGCGCGAGCCTCATGGCGGCAGTGTCCGACCCGCCGCCGACACGACCGGGGTTCCGGACGGTACACGGAACGCTGTACTGTCACGTCCCGTGGAGACCGTCACGCTCACGCACACCGCCGCCGTCGCGCGGCTCGGGCACGCCCTGTCCGACCCGACGCGCGCCCGGGTGCTGCTGGCCCTGCGGGAGGCGCCGGCGTGCCCCTCCGACCTGGCGGACGCCCTGGGGGTGTCCCGGCAGGTGATGTCGAACCAGCTCGCGTGCCTGCGGGGCTGCGGCGTGGTCGAGGCCGTCCGGGAGGGCCGGCGCACCTGGTACCGGCTGGCCGACGAGCGGCTGGCGCCGGCGCTGGGCGACCTGCTCGGGCTGGCGCTCGCGGTCGACCCGGGCTGCTGCGGACCGGACTGCACGTGCGCGTGACGGCGGTCGCCACGGAGCCCGGCCGGCGGGCGGTGCTGCGGCGCCGCATCCGGTGGGTGGTCGCGGCGACGATCGCCTACAACGTCGTGGAGGCCGTGGTCGCGCTGACCGCGGGGAGCATCGCGTCGTCCTCGGCCCTGATCGGGTTCGGGCTCGACTCCGTGGTGGAGGTGCTGTCCGCGGCGGCGGTGGCGTGGCAGTTCGCGGCCCCGGACCCGGAGGCGCGGGAGCGGACGGCGATGCGGGTGATCGCCCTGTCGTTCCTCGGGCTGGCGGCGTTCGTGTCGGTCGACGCGGTCCGTGCGCTGCTGACCGGCGCCCGGCCGGACGAGTCCGCCGTGGGCGTGGTGCTGGCCGCGGTCAGCCTGGTGGTGATGCCCGGGCTGTCGTGGTTCGAGCGGCGCACCGGCACGGAGCTCGGCTCGGCGTCGGCGGTGGCCGACTCCCGGCAGACGCTGATCTGCTCCTGGCTGTCGGCGGTGCTGCTGGCCGGCCTGCTGCTGAACGGCGGCCTCGGCTGGTGGTGGGCCGACCCGGTCGCCGCCCTGGCGATCGCGGCGTTCGCGGTGCGCGAGGGGATCGAGGCGTGGCGCGGCGACGCGTGCGGGACCCCGCTGGCGGAGCTGGTCGGCGGGGAGCGCGGCGCGCGGGACGGGGACGGCTGCGGCGACGGCTGCTGCGACGGCTGAGCCGGGGGAGGATGGCGGGGTGCCCGACCCCGCCGCCGCGACCCCCACGACGTCCGCCACGCCCCCGGCCGTGCAGGTCCTGCCGATGACCGGCGAGCACGCCGAGGGCGTGCTCGCCGTGCTGGCCGAGGGCATCGCCACCGGCCACGCCACGTTCGAGCCGGCGCCGCCCCGCTGGGCGGACTGGGACGCGAGCCACCGCCCCGACCTGCGGCTGGTCGCGGTGGACGCCGCCGGCACGGTGCTCGGCTGGGCGGCCACGGCGCCGGTGTCCGCGCGCGCGGTGTACGCGGGCGTGGTCGAGCTGTCGCTGTACGTCGCCGCGGCCGCCCGCGGGCAGGGCGTCGGCCGGCGGCTGCTGGCCGCGCTGCTCGCCGACGCCGACGCCGCCGGGGTGTGGACGGTGCAGTCCACCGTGTTCCCCGAGAACACCGGCAGCCTGGCCCTGCACGCGGCCGCCGGGTTCCGGGTGGTCGGCCGGCGCGAGCGGCTGGGCCGGATGGCGCACGGGCCGCTCGCCGGGCGGTGGCGCGACGTGCTGCTGCTCGAGCGGCGGCTGTGAGCACCCGGACGCGCCGGGCGCCTGGGTCGTAGGTCCTGGTCAGCGCCGGCGCAGGAGCAGGACGCTGGGTGCCGGGGGCTGGAGCAGACGGCCCCGTGCGCACCTCGCGGGGGACCGGATGTCACGACTGCCGCGCATCGCGGCGCTGAGCGGCGCCGAGGCCGCGCGCGCCCGGCACGTGGTCGTGCACTCGCCGGTCCCCGCCGGGTCCGCGGGCCTCACCTGGACGCTCACCCTGCTCGGCGACGGCGGCACCGCGCTCGCGGAGAGCCGCACGTCCTCGCCCGACTACCCGGTCCCGCTCGGCGACATCGCGCGCGTGCACCTCGACGTCGTGGGCCTGGAGCAGACGGGCGAGTGGGAGCCGCTGCCGGTGCGCCACGGGTCCGCGCGGTTCCGCGCCCCGGTGCGGCCGGCGGCCGGCGACTGACGCCCGGCAGCACGACGCCCCGCCCCGGTGACCCGGGACGGGGCGCGGAGCAGCGCGGAGCGCGTCAGTGCTTGAAGGCGTCCTTGATCTTCTCGCCGGCGCCCTTGACGTCGGCCTTCGACTGGTCGGTGCGGCCCTCGGCCTCGAGGCGCTCGTCGTCCGACGCGCGGCCGGTCGTCTCCTTGACCTTGCCGGCGGCCTTCTCGGCGGCGTTGGAGATCTTGTCGTCCAGTCCCATGGGGATGCTCCTTCGACTTCGGTTCTGACGTCGTCCCTCGACGCTATGCCCGCCGTGGTGCGCCCGCATCCGGAGCGGCTGGTCAGGGCGCGGGCCACCCGCCGGTGCCCAGCACGGCGAGCTCCGCGGGGGTGCTGCGCAGCAGGCAGAACTCGTTGCCCTCCGGGTCCGCCAGGACGTGCCAGGTGACGTCCGGCCCCTGGCCCACGTCGACCCGGACGGCGCCGAGGTCGAGCAGCCGGGCGAGCTCGGTGGCCTGATCCGACCCGTCCGGCGGGCGCAGGTCCACGTGCAGGCGGTTCTTCACCTGCTTGCGGTCCCCGACGGGCAGGAACAGCCACACCGGGCCGCCGTCCGGGGGCTCGACGCCGACCTCGTCGTCGTCCGCCACCACCCGCCAGCCCAGCGCGTCCGCCCACCACGCGGCGAGCGCGTGCGGGTCCCGGGCGTCGACGCACAGCTGGCTCACCACGAGTCCCATGCGCCGACGCTAGGCCGCCGGGCCGCCCCGCGCCAGGGGTGCGGGGTCAGTCCCCGCGGACCCCGGCCACCGGTGTGCCGGCCTTCGCCGCCAGCGCCGCCGCGCCGACGATGCCGGCCGCGTTCCGCAGCTGCGCGGGGACGATCGGCGCCCGCAGGTGCAGCAGCGGGAGGAACTTGGCGTGGTGCTTGCTGACGCCGCCGCCGACCACGATCAGGTCCGGCCAGAACAGGTCCTCGATCACGCCGAAGTACCGCTGCAGGCGCTCGGCCCACTGCTCGAAGTCCAGGTCCTCGCGCTCGCGGGCGGAGTCCGCCGCGCGCGTCTCGGCGTCGTGGCCGTCGATCTCGAGGTGCCCGAGCTCGAGGTTGGGCACCAGCACGCCGTCGGCGACGATCGCGGTGCCGATGCCGGTGCCGAGCGTGCAGATGAACGTGACGCCGGAGGTGGCACGCGCGGCGCCGTAGACCGTCTCGGCGTAGCCCGCGGCGTCGGCGTCGTTCACCGCGACCACGCTGCGGCCGACCGCGTCGCCGATCACGTGCTCGATGTTGGTGCCGATCCAGGACACGTCGACGTTGGCGGCGGAGCGCGCGACGCCGTGCTGCACGACGGCCGGGAAGGTGACGCCGATCGGGGTGTCCTCGGGCAGGTCGAACCGCCCGACGAGCTCGGCCACCGTGGCGGCGACGGCCGCGGGGGTGGCGGGCTGCGGCGTCGGGATCCGGATGCGCTCGGCGGCGAACTCGCCGGTCTCCAGGTCGACCGGGGC
>JAPSIJ010000137.1 GCA_031178805.1 Cellulomonas sp.
CCGGGAGGCCAGCGCGGACAGCGAGCCGTTGCACACCAGGTAGATGAGGGTCACGGCGAGGAAGGTCTGCACCAGCAGCCGGTTGTACGAGGACAGCACCTGCGCCCGGTACAGCAGCTCGGTGAACGCGACGACGTAGCCGAGCGAGGTGTCCTTGATCAGGCTGACCAGCTGGGTCACCAGCGACGGCGTGACGTACCGCACGGCCTGCGGCAGCACCACCAGGCGCATCACCTGGTGCCGGCGCATGCCGAGGCTCAGCGCGGCCTCGGTCTGGCCCTTCGGCAGGCTGAGGATGCCGGCGCGGACGATCTCGGCGATCACCGCGGAGTTGGCGACCGTTAGCGGGACGACGAGCTTCCAGAGCACGGGCAGGTTGATCCCGTACCGCGGCAGGCCGAACAGCATCAGGTAGATCAGCAGCAGCACCGGGATGGTGCGGCCGATCTCGACGAGCGCGGTCGCCACCCAGCGCAGCACCCGCACCTGGCTGAGCCGGCCCAGGGCGAGCAGCACGCCGATGGCGCCGCCGAGCACCGCGACGACCGCCGCGGCCTGCAGGGTGCCCCCGAGGCCCACCAGCAGGTACTGCCAGATCGGCCACTGCGTGAACGGGGCCCACCGCTCGGCGTCGAGCTGCCCGTGCGAGGCGAACTGCGCCAGGCCCGCGGCGACGACGCCGGCGAGCACCAGGACGCTGACCGCGGAGGCGATCCGGATGCGCCGGCGCGTGCGGGGGCCGGGCGCGTCGTACAGGAAGGAGCTGGCCGGGTTCCGGCCCGCGGAGCTGCTCACCGGGCGATCGCCACCTTCTTCTCGATGCGGCCGGCCGCGAGCCCGATGGCCAGCGCGATGGCCATGTAGACCAGGCCCGCGCCCGCGAAGATCGGGATGGGCTGGGCCTCGACCAGGTTGACCTTGTTGACCGCGGAGGTGAGCTCGACGACGCCGACCGTGGCGGCCAGCGCGGAATTCATCACCAGGGCGATCATCACGTTGCCGAGCGGCTGGACGACCGCGCGCAGCGCCTGCGGCACGACGACCAGGCGCAGGATCTGCGGCAGCCGCAGGCCGAGCGCGCGCGCCGCCTCCAGCTGGCCCGGCGGGATGGTGTTCACGCCGCTGCGCACCGCCTCGGCCACGTACGCCGCCTCGTACACCGCGAGCACGACGACGGCGGTCGTGGTGAGCGGCATGATCAGGCCCGCGTCGGGCAGCGCGAACACGGCCAGCAGCAGCAGCGCCAGCAGCGGGACGTTGACGAAGAACTGCACGTAGCAGAACGCCGCGCCGCGCAGCACCGGCACCGGGCTGACGCGCGCGATCGTCACCAGCGTGCCGAGCACGAGCGCGGCGACGCCGGCGACGAGCGTGATCGTCACCGTGGTGCCCAGGGCCCGCAGCAGCGGGTCGAGGTTGTCCAGCAGGGCCTGCATGTCGTCCTCCGCCGGCCGCTGCGCTCGGCAGCGGCCGGAGCCGTCGGGGTGGGGCTGCGACGGCGTCCCGGGCCGCAGGGGGCAGCCGGGACGCCGTCGCGGTCAGCGGGTCAGGAGCCGGGGACCGAGCCGATCTCCGGCGGGGTCGGGGCGCCCGAGTCGGAGACCGTGCCCAGCGTCTCCTCCCAGACGGCGGCCCACTGGCCCTCGTCCTGGATGGTCTCCAGCCACGTGTTCACGAACTGCTTGAAGTCCGCGTCGTCGTGCTTGAGGCCGATGCCGTACGGCTCCGCGGTGAACGGGTCGCCGACGATCTTGATGTCGGGGTTCGACGCCGCGTTGGTGGCGAGCAGGATGTAGTCCTGCACGTAGGCGTCGCCGCGGCCCTGCACCAGCGCCTGCACGGCCTGCGGGTCGGTGGCGAAGCTGGTGACCTCGGCCGTCGGCTGCTCCTCCGGCACCGCGGTCACGGCGGGGGTGTTCGCGCCGACGATGACGTTCTTGCCGCCGAGGTCCTCGATCCCCGAGATGTCGTCGTTGTCCGCGGTGACCGCGACGGCGAGGCCGGAGGTGAAGTACGGGCCGGCGAAGCTGATCTGCTCCGCGCGCTCCTCCGTGATCGTGTAGGTGTTGAACACCACGTCCACCGTGCCGTTGGCGAGCAGCGCCTCGCGGGTCTCGGACGCCGGCGGGACGATCTCGATGCTCGGCTCGCCGAGGATGTAGATCGCGAGCAGCTTGGCCAGGTCGATGTCGAAGCCGGACACCTCGTCGGGGTTCGACGGGTCCTGCTGCGACAGCAGCGGCGCGTCCAGCGCGGCGCCGACGCGCAGCACGCCGCGCTCCTTGATGGCCGCCATCGTGGAGTCCGGGAGGATGTCGGCCTCGTCCGCGACGGGCGCGTCGGCGAACACGGCCTCGAGGCCGGACGCCGCCGCCGTGTCGTCGGCCGGCGGGACGCCGGTGTCCGAGGAGCCGCCGTCGGAGCACGCCGCGGTGGTCAGCGCCACCGCCGTGAGGAGCGCGGCGAGGACGGGGGTCCGCCGCCGGGTCAGCATGGAGCGCATGTGCCTGCCTTTCGATCACGGCCGCCGAGCGGGCCGGGGGGTGGGGAGGTGCAGGTGCGAGGAGCCTCAGTGCTGGAGCACGGAGGCCAGGAAGGCGCGGGCCCGCTCGCTGCGGGTCGCGTCGAAGAACTCGGCCGGGGGCGCCTGCTCGACGACCTGCCCGGCGTCCATGAACACGACGCGGTCGGCCACCCGGCGGGCGAAGCCCATCTCGTGCGTGACCACGACCATCGTCATGCCCTCGGCCGCGAGGCCGGTCATCACGTCGAGCACCTCGCCGACCATCTCCGGGTCGAGCGCCGAGGTCGGCTCGTCGAACAGCATCACCTTGGGCTGCATCGCCAGGGCGCGGGCGATCGCGGCGCGCTGCTGCTGCCCGCCGGACAGCTCGGCCGGGTGCCGGTGCGCCTTGTCGGCGATGCCGACCCGCTCCAGCAGGGCCATGCCCCGCTCGCCGGCCTCCTTCTTCGGGGTGCGGCGGACCGCGACGGGCGCCATCGCCACGTTGTCGAGCACGGTGCGGTGCCCGAACAGGTTGAACTGCTGGAACACCATGCCCACGTCCGCCCGCAGCCGGGCGAGCGCGGCACCCTCGGCGGGCAGCGGCTCGCCGTCGACGCGGATCTCCCCGGCGTCGACGACCTCGAGCCGGTTGATCGTCCGGCACAGCGTCGACTTCCCGGAGCCGGAGGGCCCGACGACGACCACGACCTCGCGGGGGGCGACCTCGAGGTCGATGCCGCGCAGCACGTGGAGGGCGCCGAAGTGCTTGTCGACGCCGCGCATGCTGACCATCGGGGTGACGGGCGACGTCGCGCTCATCCTTCTGGTGTCCTTCCGCTGGAGGTCCGGTGACCGTAACCGTAAGACCGCATCGTTACAACCAGGTTTCGACACACTTTTTCCATATCTGGCGTAACTTCGCGAACATCGTCCGCCTGGTTGACTAGGCCCGTGACCGTTCCCGCCCCGCCCCCGCCGTCGTCGGCCGGCTCCGTGCTCGCCCTCGTGCGCGCCGGCGCCGCGTCCCGCACGGACGTGGCGCGGCTCGCGGCCCTGTCGCCCACCACCGTCGCCGCCCGGGTGGAGACCCTGGTGGCCGCGGGCTACGTGCGCGAGGCCGGCGACGGCCCGTCCCGCGGCGGGCGGCGCCCCCGGCGGCTGGAGGTCTCCCCCGACCTCGGCGTCGTGGTCGGCGTCGACCTCGGCGTCCAGCACGCCACCACCGGCCTCGTCGACACCGCGGGCACCCTGCTCGCCCGGCGCGACGTGCCCGTCGCCGTCGCCGACGGCCCGGACGCGGTGCTCGCCGCCGTCGTGGCCGAGGTCGAGGCCCTGCGCGCCGAGCACGGCGCCGGACGCCCGCTGCTCGCCGCGTGCATCGGCGTCCCCGGCCCGGTGGACGCCCGCACCGGCCGCGTGGTCTCCCCCGCGCGGATGCCCGGCTGGAACGGCAGCGACGTCGCCGCCCTGCTGTCCCCGCGGCTCGGCGTCCCCGTGCTGGTCGACAACGACGCCAACCTGATGGCCCTCGGCGAGCACGCCGGCAGCGGATTCGACGTCGAGCACCTGGTGTTCGTCAAGGTCGGCTCCGGCATCGGCTGCGGCGTCGTCGCCGCCGGCGCCCTGCACCGCGGCGCCCAGGGCTTCGCCGGCGACATCAGCCACGCGTCCGTCCCCGACGCCCCGCCGGTGCCGTGCTCCTGCGGGCGCACCGGCTGCCTCGACGCCGTCGCGAGCGGCGCCGCCCTGGTCCGGCGGCTGCAGGACGAGGGCGCGGCCGTGACCGGCATCGACGACCTCGTGGCGCTCGCCCGCGACGCGCATCCCGAGGCCACCAACCTGCTGCGCGAGGCGGGCACCCGCACCGGCGCGGTGCTGTCGACGATCATCAACTTCTTCAACCCCGACCGGCTCGTGGTCGGCGGGCAGCTCGCCGAGGCCGACGCGTTCGTCGCCGGCGTGCGGTCCGCCGTCTACGCCCGCTGCCTGCCGATGGTCACCGACCACCTCGACGTCCGGTCCACCGCCGTCGGCCGGGAGGCGGGCATCCGGGGCGCGGCGCGGACCGCGCTGGACCACGTGCTGGCGCCGGGGGCCGTGGACGCGGCGCTGCGCTGACCCGGCCCACGGCGTCCGCGCGCGTCCCGCGCTGCGGTCGCGGCGGCGACCCCGCGGACCTACCGTGCGAGTGACCTCGCGAGGCGGTCGGACCGGCGACGCAGGGTGCCGGCACCGCCCCGCCGTGCGGCACCGACACGAGGAGCACCCCATGAGCACCGACGACAGCTCCGGCGTGGACGACCGTCCCGCCCACCGCTCCGGCACCCACGACCCGGAGCACCTGGCCGACCGGTCCGACGAGACCCTCGCCCGGGACCGCCACGCCGTGGTGGCCCGCGAGAAGGAGGAGTACGGCGGCATCAAGTTCGGCTCCGCCTTCTTCGGCTGGCTGACCGCCACCGGCACCGCGGTGCTGCTCACCGCGCTCGCCGCGGCCGCGGGCACCGCCGTCGGCCTGGCGAACGACACGTCCGTGGACGAGGTCGCGGACCAGGCCACGTCCGACCCCACCTCGATCGGCGTGGTCGGCGGCATCGTCCTGGCCGTCGTGCTGTTCGTCGCGTACTACTGCGGCGGCTACGTCGCCGGCCGGATGGCGCGGTTCAACGGCGCCAAGCAGGGCCTGGCCGTCTGGCTCTGGGCCGTCGTGATCGCGATCGTCGTCGCGGTCCTCGCGCTCGTGGCGGGCGACCAGTACGACGTGCTCGGCCGCCTGGACAGCTTCCCGCGCATCCCGGTCGCCGAGGGCGACGTCACCACCGGCGGCATCATCGCGCTGCTCGTCGTCGCGGCGGTCAGCCTCGCCGGTGCGGTCCTCGGCGGGCTCGCCGGCATGCGGTTCCACCGGAAGGTCGACAAGGCCGGCCTGGGACGCTGACGCACACCCCGCGCGGCGCGACCGGGCGGGAACGACGAAGCGGGCGAGAGCAGATGCTCTCGCCCGCTTCCGATGTGGAGCTGAGGGGACTCGAACCCCTGACCCCCTGAAACACACCGCTCGACCGAACACCACGCTGACCTGCTCCGACGCCTGGACCGGCGATCACTTCACTGCGATCGTATCGAGACACCTGGACGACCCTCGGCGGGCCCAAGTGTCCAACAAGTGTCCAGCCGTCCGAGCGACGCTGCCGCCCCCGCCCAGCGATCGTCACCGCGGCAGGCCTACGTCGCGTTGACAACGCCCATACGTGCGAGCGTTGTCCGCCAAAACCCCAGCGCCGCGACGACCCAAGTGCAGTTCATGGCAGCCGGGCAGAACGTCGACCCATAACGTCGTTGTCGGCTTTTGAGGAGTGCGGGTTGCGTCGGATGCGAGGACTCGCGCCGAGGTGTGATCAAGGCGTGCTGGCCGCCGTCGCAGCGAGACCGCCCGTCGCCGGCTCGACCGCGACGACGTCGGTGATCCCTGCTGCGCTCGACCGCTCGGGCAGCACGGCTCTCGGGTCGTCACGGGTTCTCCTCAGCGTGGTGCGGCCGTGGTCCAGCGGAGCACGAGACGGGTCGGCAGCCGCACCTGCCTCTCGTCGTCCGCCGAACCCTGGAGGAGCTTGGCGAGCACCCGGACCGCGCTGGCACCCATCTCCTGAATCGACTGGTCGACCGTGGTGAGTGGGGGCTCGGTCCGTGCGGCCTCGGGGATGTCGCCGAACCCCACGACGGAGAGGTCCTCGGGCACGGACAGGCCGAGGTCACGGGCGACCTCCAGGACCGCGATCGCCGACACGTCGTACGCGGTGAGGACGGCCGTCGGCCGGTCCGGGCCGGACAGGAGCGCGCGCAGGATGTCCACGGTGCGACCCGAGCCGTAGTGGTCCACGAGCACGTGCGCC
>JAPSIJ010000138.1 GCA_031178805.1 Cellulomonas sp.
GGGGTCAGCCCGCGACGGCGTCGACCACCGCGCCGCAGAACGCCGGGAGGTCGTCCGGGTTCCGCGACGTGATGAGCGTGGCCCCGCCCGTGGCCGACACGACGACCTCCTGGTCGACCCAGTCGGCGCCCGCGTTGCGCAGGTCGGTGGCGAGGCTCGGGTAGGACGTGAGGGTGACGCCGTCGACGACGCCCGCCTCGATGAGGGTCCAGGGGCCGTGGCAGATGGCCGCGACGGGCTTGCCCGCGCCGACGACCGCCTTCACCAGGGCCTGGGCGCCCTCCTGCATCCGGAGCGTGTCGGCGTTCACCGTGCCGCCGGGGATGACCAGGGCGTCGACGTCCTCGGCCGAGACCTGGTCGAGGGTGCGGTCGACGGGGTACTCGCCGCCGGGGTCGAGGTCGTTGTTCACCGTGCGCACGGTGCCGGCCTGCGCGGACACGAGCACCGGGGTGCCCCCGGCGTCGGCGACGGCCTGCCACGGGGCGGTGAGCTCGGGCTCCTCGATCCCCTTCTCGCTGGTGAGGAACGCGACGGTACGACCGGTCAGGCGACCCATGTCGACTCCTTCCGTTGGGGGGTGCTCCCGCGGTCGGCGGGGCCCGTCCAGCCTCACCCCGTCGCGCCGCGGTCGCATCCCGGAGCCGCGCGCCCCGCACCGCGTCCCGGCGCGGACGCCACACGCCGGGCCCGGGTCCCGGGCCGCGTGGGTGGCCGGTGCGATGCTGGCGGCGCTGGGAAGGAGCACGACGCATGACCTGGACCGACGGCCCCCTGCTCGGGTTCGACACCGAGACCACCGGCGTCGACGTGGACCACGACCGCATCGTCACGGCGGCCCTGGTGCGCCGCGACCGCACCGGCACCCACGTGCGGACCTGGCTGGTCGACCCCGGCGTCGAGATCCCCGAGGCCGCCAGCGCGATCCACGGCATCAGCACCGCGCACGCCCGCGAGCACGGCTCCGCCCCGCGCGAGGCGCTGGACGAGATCGCCGCCGCCATCGCCGACGCGGTGCGCGAGGGCGTGCCCGTCGTGGCCTACAACGCCTCGTACGACCTGTGCCTGCTGGAGGCCGAGCTGCGCCGGCACGACCTGCCGACGGTCGAGGACCGGCTGGGCGGGGAGCTGCGGCCGGTGATCGACCCGCTGGTGCTCGACCGCGCCGAGGACCGGTTCCGCCGCGGCAAGCGCAAGCTCGTCGACCTGTGCGGCGTCTACCAGGTGGTGGACACCGGCAGCCTGCACACCGCCGACGTGGACGTCGTCGCGACGCTCGACGTGCTCGAGCGGATCGTCGGCCGGTTCCCCCACCTCGGCGACCTGGACCTCGTCGCGCTGCACGACTACCAGGCGACGGCGCACCGCGCGTGGGCCGAGGCGTTCAACGCCTGGCGCGCCGAGCGCGGGCACACCGGGCCGGGTGCCGAGTCGACCTGGCCGAGCCGGGCGGTGGCGCGCGCCGTGGCCGAGGCGACCGGCCCGGCCGCCGTCGCCGCGGCCGCCGCGGAGGTGGCGCAGGTCGCGGACGTCGCGGAGGTCGCCGTGCGGCACGACGCGGAGCGCGACCGGCGGTTCCTCGGCCGGCCGGTGCAGGACACGCTGATCGCCTGATCTGCACGGATATGCCGCCCGTGAGGTGACCGGACGGTCGGCATCCGCCCGTGCACACGATCTCCCCATCCGGAGCCGCGCCGATATCTCATGGATGAGATAACGTCGGTCCCGTGACCACGACCAGCCCGACGACCGGAGCCGTCCCGACGGTGACCTCGTCCCTCCCCACCGTGACTCCCACGCTCCCCGAGCAGCTGGCGCACGTCGGCTCGCTCGTCCGGTCCGCGCGCCGCCACCGCGGCATGACGCAGACCCAGCTCGCCGAGCTGCTCGGCACCAGCCAGTCCGCCGTGCACCGCATCGAGCAGGGCGCGCAGAACCTCAGCCTCGACATGCTGACCCGGATCGGCGCGGCGCTCGACTCCCCGATCGTCACCCTCGGCGGCCCGCAGCACACCCACCTGCGCGTGCAGGGCGGCGTGCAGCTGTCGGGGCGCCTGGACGTCAACACCTCCAAGAACGGCGCCGTCGCGCTGCTGTGCGCCTCGCTGCTGAACCGCGGCACCACCCGGCTGCGCAACGTCGCCCGGATCGTCGAGGTCGACCGGATCGTCGACGTGCTGCGCTCCGTCGGCGTCCAGGCCACCTGGTCCGCGGACGGCCGCGACCTGGAGATCGTCGTGCCGAAGGACCTCGACCTCGAGGCGATCGACGTGGACGCGGCGCGCCGCACCCGGTCGATCATCATGTTCTTCGGCCCGCTGCTCAGCCAGCAGGACGAGTTCCGGCTGCCCTACGCCGGCGGCTGCGACCTCGGCAGCCGCACGGTCGAGCCGCACATGATCGCGCTGCGGCCGTTCGGGCTGTCGGTCACCGCGACCGGCGGCCGGTACGTCGCGCGGGTCACCGACCCGGGCTCCCGCGACCTGTCGATCGTGCTCACCGAGCGCGGCGACACCGTGACCGAGAACGCCCTGATGGCCGCCGCCCGCCGGGACGGCGTCACCACGATCCGCAACGCCAGCCCGAACTACATGGTCCAGGACCTGTGCTTCTACCTGGAGCTGCTCGGCGTCCGGGTCGAGGGCATCGGCACCACGACGCTGCGGGTGCACGGCCGGCCGCAGATCGACGAGGACGTGGAGTACGCGGTCTCGGAGGACCCGGTCGAGGCGATGAGCCTGCTCACCGCGGGCATCGTCACCGGCTCGGAGATCACCGTGGGCCGGGTGCCGATCGAGTTCATGGAGATCGAGCTCGCCACGCTGTCCGAGATGGGCCTGCGGTACACGCTGTCCGAGGAGTACACGGCGCACAACGGCCGCACCCGGCTGGTCGACATCACCGTGCACCCGAGCGAGCTGCGGGCGCCGCTGGACAAGATCCACCCGATGCCGTTCCCCGGGCTGAACATCGACAACCTGCCGTTCTTCGCGGTGATCGCCGCCTGCGCGACCGGCAGCACGCTGGTGCACGACTGGGTGTACGAGGGCCGGGCGATCCACCTGACCGACCTCACCCGGCTCGGCGCCGACGTGCGGCTGCTCGACGCGCACCGGCTGCAGGTGTCCGGCCCGACCCGGTGGTCCGGCGCCGAGGTGTCCTGCCCGCCCGCCCTGCGGCCGGCCGTGGTGATCCTGCTGGCGATGCTCGCGGCCAAGGGCGAGAGCGTGCTGCGCAACGTGGACATCATCGCCCGCGGGTACGAGCAGCTGCAGGAGCGCCTGGTCGAGCTCGGCGCGCGGATCGAGACGTTCCGCGACTGAGGGCCCCGGCCCCCCTGGGCCGGTCCGGCGACCGCCAGGTCGTCACACGCGCACGAGGTCGTCACTCACGAGTGACGACCTCGGCGTCGTGCGACGACCTCGTCGCCCGGCGGGGCCGAGGTCAGCGCACGGAGTAGTTCGGGGACTCCGAGATCATCTGCACGTCGTGCGGGTGGCTCTCCTTGAGCCCCGCCGGCGTGATCCGGACGAACTTCCCGCGGGCCTGCAGCTCCGGGACGGTGTGCGCGCCGACGTAGAACATCGACTGGTGCAGCCCCCCGATGAGCTGGTGGGCGACGGCCGACAGCGGGCCGCGGTACGGCACCTGGCCCTCGATGCCCTCGGTGATGATCTCGTCGTCGGACAGGTTGCCCTGGAAGTACCGGTCCTTGGAGTAGGACCGGCGGTCGCCGCGGCTCTGCATCGCGCCGAGCGAGGCCATGCCGCGGTAGCGCTTGAACTGCTTGCCGTTGACGAACACCAGGTCGCCGGGCGACTCGTCGCAGCCGGCGATCAGCCCGCCGACCATGACGCTGTCCGCCCCGGCCACGAGGGCCTTGGCGATGTCGCCGGAGTACTGCAGGCCGCCGTCGGCGATCACCGGCACGCCGGCCGGCTTCGCGGCGAGCGACGCCTCGTAGACGGCGGTCACCTGCGGGACGCCGACGCCGGCGACCACGCGGGTGGTGCAGATCGAGCCGGGGCCGACGCCGACCTTCACGGCGTCCACGCCGGCGTCGACGAGCGCCTGCGCGCCGGCGCGGGTGGCGATGTTGCCGCCGATCACCTGGACGTGCTTGGTGCCGGGGTCGGACTTGATCCGGCGGACCATGTCGAGCATCAGGCGGGCGTGCCCGTTGGCGGTGTCCACGACCAGCGCGTCGACGCCGGCCTCGACCAGGGCCGTGACGCGGTCCCAGGCGTCGCCGAAGAAGCCGACGGCCGCGGCGACGACCAGGCGGCCGCTCGCGTCCTTGGTGGCCAGCGGGTACTGCTCGGACTTCACGAAGTCCTTGACGGTGATCAGGCCCTGCAGCCGGCCCGCGTCGTCCACGAGCGGCAGCTTCTCGACCTTGTGCTTGCCGAGCAGCGCGGCGGCGTCGTCGTTCGAGATGCCGACCGGGCCGGTGACGAGCGGCATCGACGTCATCGTGTCGCGCACGCGGCGGGTGGTGAACTCCGCCGGCGGGACGAACCGCAGGTCGCGGTTGGTGATGATGCCGAGCAGGCGGCGGTCGTCGTCGACGACCGGCAGGCCGGACACCCGGTACTTCGCGCACAGCGCGTCGAGCTCGGCGAGCGTCGCGTCGGGGCCCACGGTGACCGGGTCGGTGACCATGCCGGACTCGGAGCGCTTCACCAGGTCGACCTGGTGGGCCTGCGCCTCGATCGACAGGTTGCGGTGCAGCACGCCGATGCCGCCCTGCCGGGCGAGCGCGATGGCCATGCGGGACTCGGTGACGGTGTCCATGGCGGCGGACACCAGCGGGATCGACAGGGAGATCTCACGCGTGAGCCGGGTCGTGGTGTCGACCTCGCTCGGGATGACGTCCGTCTCGCCGGGGAGCAGCAGGACGTCGTCGTAGGTGAGACCGATGAAGCCGAACGGGTCGGCAGGCGCGGCGGATCCAGGGGTACCCAGGTCGGTCATCCCCCGATGATACGGCGGTTCCTCGCCGCTCCCCACGGCCCCCGGGGGTGACCTGCGCGACTCCCCGGCGGCCCGCGCCGGGCGGGGCTCAGTGGATGAGGCCCCGGCGCAGCCCGATGGCCACGGCCTGCGCGCGGTCGGCGGCGCCGAGCTTGCGGAACAGCCGGCGGGCGTGGGTCTTGATGGTGTCCTCGGAGAGGAACAGCTCCTGGCCGATCTGCGCGTTCGAGCGGCCGTTGCTCATGCCGACCAGCACCTCGACCTCGCGCTTGGTCAGCGAGACCTCCTCGCGGCCGGTGCTCTGCGCGGGCAGCTCGGCGCGGGCGACCACGGGGGTCGGCGCGCTGGCGACGGCGCCGTGCGCGGCCACGCCCTCGTGCGCCGGGGCGCCCGCGGGCACCGCCGGGGTGGCGAGGATGTGCGCGGCGACCGCGGCGAGCTCCGCGCGGCCGACGTCCGGGGCGAGGTAGCCGCGCGCCCCGAGGGCGATGGCGCGGTCCAGCGCGATCTCGTCGCCGGGCACGGCCAGCATCACGACCGTGGACTGGGACGGCACCGCCCGCAGCCGGCGGATCGCCTCCACCGGGCCCGGGGACGGCAGGTGCGCGTCCAGCAGCACGATGGTCGGCGGCACCCGCCGCGCCAGCGAGATCAGCTCGTCCACCGAGGCCGCGGCGCGGACCGGGGCCAGCGCGGGCACGCCGAGTGCCGTCAGGACGATGCGCTCACGCACCGCCGTCGATCCGTGGCACACCACGACGCCCGCCATCGACCTCCGCCTTCCGCCTGTGCCAGGACCCTGGCGGATCCGGCTTCCCTCCTGTATCGGCCGGATCCGGTCGGACGTTAGCGTGAACCGGTCGCGGATCGCGTCAGCCCGCGACCGCCAGCACCTCGTGCACCAGGCCCGGCACGGTCCGCACGCGGTGCACCTGCCGCCCCAGCGGCACCGCCCCGGCGGCGTCGTCGGGCACCATCACGAACACCGGCAGCGCCGGCTCGGCCTCGGCCACCGCGGCGACGAGGCCCAGGTCAGGCGCGGGCAGGTCGCTCAGCAGCACCACCGCCGACGGGCTCGTCATGGTGGCGATCTCCAGCAGCCGGTGCCGCCCGGTGGGGCCGGCCAGCACCCGCGCGTCCACGCCGGCGTCCGCGAGCGCGCCCGCCAGCACGTGCAGGGACAGCGGGCGCGGTTCACCCGGTGCCGCGAGCAGCAGGACGATCCGACGGCGCGACGGGTGGCGCGGCACCCGCCCCGACCGGTCGCGCAGCACGGCGAGCGCCGCGGCGACGACGAGGGCGTCCGGCTCGTCCCCGGGCCGGGCGAGCACGGTGCGCGCCGCGATGCCGGCGCGGGCGGGGGCGACCAGGTCGGACCACCAGCGGGTCAGGTCGCCGCCGGGCGCCAGCTCGAGCAGCCG
>JAPSIJ010000139.1:0-1637 GCA_031178805.1 Cellulomonas sp.
TCGCGCTGTTCGGCGTGCTGGCGTTCGCGATGTTCCGGGTGATCGCCCGGCACCGCGACCCCTTCGCCCAGATCGTCACCGGCGGCGTCGCGGCCTGGATCATCGGCCAGGCGCTGGTGAACATGGGCGTCGTCGTCGGCCTGCTGCCGGTGATCGGCGTCCCGCTGCCCCTGGTCTCCGCGGGCGGGTCGGCGCTGATCACCACGCTCGTCGCGCTGGGGGTGGTCATCTCCTTCGCGCGCACCGAACCCGGTGCCGCCGAGGCGCTGGCCGCCCGGCCGAGCGTCGTGCGCCGCTCGCTCGCCGTGATCGGGCGGGCCCGTGCGTGACCCGCTCGGCCCGCCGTCCCCGCACGACCCGCCGTACCCGCACCACCGGCGCCACCGCGCCTGAGAACCGGAGGACCCCGTGACCGCACCCGACGCCGACGACGCCCTGGCGGGGGCGACCGCGGAGCCCCCGGTGCCGGAGCACGCGCCCCGGCCGCGCGCCGTGCTGCTGGCCGGCGGCGGGACCGCCGGCCACGTGAACCCGCTGCTCGCCGTCGCCGAGGAGCTGCGCGCCCGCGACCCGGAGCTGCGCCTCGCCGTGCTGGGCACCGCCGAGGGCCTGGAGGCCCGGCTGGTGCCGGAGCGCGGCCTCGACATGCACGTGGTGCCGAAGGTGCCGCTGCCCCGCCGCCCCACGCCGGACTGGTTCCGGCTGCCGCGGCTGCTGCGGCAGGCGGTGGACGCCGCGGGCGCCGCGATCGACGAGGTCGGCGCCACGGCCGTGGTCGGGTTCGGCGGCTACGTCTCGACCCCCGCCTACCTCGCGGCCCGGTCCCGCGGCGTGCCGGTCGTCGTGCACGAGCAGAACGCCCGCCCGGGCCTGGCCAACCGCCTCGGCGCCCGCGGTGCCGCCGCCGTCGCCGTGACGTTCCCCGGCACCCGGCTGCCGCGCGCCCAGGTCACCGGCCTGCCGCTGCGGCCCGAGATCGTCCGGCTGCTCGCCGACCGCGCGCAGGACGCCGGGGCCACCCGCCGCCGGGCGGCCGCCGAGCTCGGCTTCGACCCGGAGCGGGTCACGCTGCTCGTGACCGGCGGGTCGCTGGGCGCCCTGTCCGTGAACCGGGCCGTGGCCGCGCAGGCGCGCGCGATCCTCGCCACCGGCGTGGAGGTGCTGCACCTGACCGGCACCGGCAAGGCCGAGGAGGTGCGGGCCGCCGTGCGCGGCGTCCCCGGCGCCGAGCGGTACCACGTGCGCGAGTACCTGAGCGAGATGGAGCAGGCCCTCGCGGTCGCCGACCTGGTGGTCTGCCGGTCCGGCGCGGGCACCGTCAGCGAGCTCGCCGCGCTGGGCATCCCCGCGGTGTACGTGCCGCTGCCCGTGGGCAACGGCGAGCAGCGGCTGAACGCCCAGCCCGTCGTCGCCGAGGGCGGCGGCCTGCTGGTCGCGGACGAGGAGCTCACCGGCGACTGGATCGCCGCCCACCTGCTGCCGCTGCTCGCCCTCGAGGCGGGGGCCGAGCGGCGGGCGATGGGGGAGGCCGCCGCCCGGGTCGGCGTGCCCGACGCCGCGGCGCGGGTCGCCGACCTCGTCGAGGACGTGCTCGCGGACGCCGAGCGCCGCGCCGCCGAGGCCGCGCTGGCCGAGGC
>JAPSIJ010000139.1:1737-6386 GCA_031178805.1 Cellulomonas sp.
CGACACGCTGGTCGTCTCCAGCGCGATCCGGGACACCAACCCCGAGCTGGTGCGGGCGCGCGAGCGCGGCGTGCCGGTGCTGCACCGCTCCGAGGCGCTGGCCGCGCTGATGGCCGGCCGGATCGGCATCGCGGTCGCGGGCGCGCACGGCAAGACGACCACCTCGACGATGGTCGCGACCGCGCTGGCCGCGGCCGGGCGCACCGACCCGGTGCTCGACCCCTCGTACGCGATCGGCGGCACGGTGCTCACGGCGGACGGCGCGACGCCGGGCCACCGCACCGGCGCCGGCGAGGTGTTCGTCGCGGAGGCGGACGAGTCGGACGGCTCGTTCCTCGCCTACGCGCCGGCGGTCGCCGTGGTGACCAACGTCGAGCCCGACCACCTGGACCACTACGGCTCGGCCGAGGCGTTCGAGGCGGCGTTCGAGCAGTTCGCCGACCGGGTGCTCGACGGCGGCGCGCTGGTGGCCTGCCTGGACGACCCGGGCGCGGCGCGGCTGGTGACGGCCGTCCGCGACCGCCTGACCCGCCGGGGCGTGCGGGTGCTCACCTACGGCACCGACGCGTCGTTCGGCACGGCGACCGGGGCGGACGGCGACGGCCCGGACCTGGTGCTCGGCCCGCTGCGCGACGCCGGCGGCGCCTGGCACGTGACCCTCACCTCCCGGCTGGCCGAGCTGCCCGGCGCGGACCTCGTCCTCGGGGTGCCCGGCGAGCACAACGCCGCCAACGCCGCCGCCGCGTACCTCGCGGCGTGGGCGGTCGGGGCCGACGCGGCGGACGTCGCCGCGGGCCTCGGCGAGTTCCGCGGCACCGGCCGGCGGTTCGAGGACCGCGGCACGGTCGCCGGCGTGCGGGTGGTCGACGACTACGCGCACCACCCGACCGAGGTGGCGGCGCTGCTGCGCACCGCCCGGTCCGTGGTCGGCGACGGCCGGGTGCACGTGCTGTTCCAGCCGCACCTGTACTCGCGCACCCGGGCGTTCGCGACCGAGTTCGGCGCCGCGCTGGACCTCGCGGACACGGTGGTCGTCACCGACGTCTACGCCGCGCGCGAGGACCCGGACCCGGAGGTGTCCGGCGACACGGTCGTGCAGCGGGTGCCCACCCCGGGCCGCGCGACCTACGTCGCCGACCGGCACGAGGCGGCCCGCGCCGTCGCCGCCGCCGCGACCGCCGGGGACCTCGTCCTCACGGTCGGCGCCGGCGACGTCACCCGGCTCGGCGCCGACATCCTCGCGGCGCTCGGCGACGGCACCCCGGGGGCGGACCCGGCGTGACCCCGCAGCGACCGCGCCCGCCCGCCCCGCGCCCGGCGCCGCCCCGTGCGGCCCCGCGGCGCGGCGCTCCGGCGACCCCGGCCGCCGGCGCGCGCCGCGCGGGACCGGCGACGGGCCCGGTCGGGGGCGCCCCCGCGGACGACGCCGCGACGTCCGGGACGCCGGTCCCCGGCCGCACGGGGGCGCAGCCCACGGGCCGCCGCTCCGGCACGACCCCGGGCGCCCGCACGACCCCCGCCCCCCGCAGCGGCGGCACCCCCGCCGTGCGGACGGGCGGCACCCCCGCCGTGCGGACGGGCGGCACCCCCGCCGTGCGGACGGGCGGCACCCCCGCCGTGCGGACGGGCGGCACGCCCGCCGTGCGCACCGGGGCGTTCCCGGTGCGGCCGCCGGTCGTCAGCCAGGGCTCGGCGGCGCGGTTCGCCGAGCGGGCCCGGGCGCGCCGCCGGCTCGCGTGGCGCCAGATCGTGCTGGTCGCGGGCGGCGTGGTCGTCGCGGCCGCCCTGGCCTGGCTGCTGCTGCTGTCCCCGGTGCTCGCGCTCGACACCGAGCAGGTGCGCGTCACCGGCGCGGGCACCGTGGTCGCGGTCGACCAGGTCCGCGCCGTGGTGGACGAGGAGGAGGGCACCCCGCTGCCGCGCCTGGACACCGCCGCGCTGCGCACCGCGCTGCTGGACGTGCCGGGCGTGCGCGACGTGGCGGTCACCCGGGACTGGCCGCGCGGCCTGACCGTCGCGCTGGTCTCCCGCGAGCCGGTCGCGGCGGTGCCGGAGGCGGCGGACGTCGCCGCGTCGGCGGCGGACCCGCAGGACCCCGCCCAGGACCCGGCCCAGGACCCGGCGGCCGGGCCGGCCGAGGACGGGGCGGACGCCGAGGAGCCCGCCGGGCCCGGGTACGCGCTCGTCGACCAGGACGGCGTCAAGGTCGGCCGTACCGACGCCGCGCCCGAGGGCCTGCCGGTGGTCGACGTGCCGGTGGGGGAGGCGCGGATCCTCGCCGCGGCGCTGGGCGTCCTGGAGCAGCTGCCGGACGGGCTGCTGGCGGAGATCGGCCAGGTGTCGGCGGGCACGCAGGACACCGTGCGGTTCGTGCTGCGGGACGGTGCGACCGTGGAGTGGGGGAGCGCCCAGGAGCCCGCGCTCAAGGCCGCGGTGCTGCAGGCGCTGCGGGCGGCGCCGGAGACCGCGGGCGCCGCGCGGTACGACGTGTCCGCGCCGACGATGCCCGTCGTCGGGTGATCCGCGCGGCCCGCGGCCGACACGCGCGCAGCGGTCGTTGAACGGGCGTCGTGCGACGCCTACGGTCACACCTAGTTGAAACTGACATAACTATAACCCTCTAGTTGAGGGTGAAGGTTCGTCGCATCGCGAGACGAGAGGCACCCACCGTGGCAGCTCCGCAGAACTACCTGGCGGTCATCAAGGTCGTCGGCATCGGTGGTGGTGGCGTCAACGCCGTCAACCGCATGATCGAGGTCGGCCTCAAGGGTGTCGAGTTCATCGCCATCAACACCGACGCGCAGGCCCTGCTCATGTCCGACGCGGACGTCAAGCTCGACGTCGGCCGCGAGCTGACGCGCGGGCTCGGCGCCGGCGCCGACCCCGAGGTCGGCAAGAAGGCCGCGGAGGACCACGCGGAGGAGATCGAGGACGTCCTGCGCGGCGCCGACATGGTCTTCGTCACCGCGGGGGAGGGCGGCGGCACCGGCACCGGCGGCGCGCCCGTCGTCGCGCGGATCGCCCGCTCGCTCGGCGCCCTCACCATCGGCGTGGTCACCCGCCCGTTCACGTTCGAGGGCCGTCGCCGCACCGTGCAGGCCGACTCCGGCATCGAGGCGCTGCGCGCCGAGGTCGACACCCTGATCGTGATCCCGAACGACCGCCTGCTGTCGATCTCCGACCGCTCGGTGTCCGTGCTGGACGCGTTCCGCTCGGCCGACCAGGTGCTGCTCTCCGGTGTCCAGGGCATCACGGACCTGATCACCACCCCGGGCCTGATCAACCTCGACTTCGCCGACGTGAAGTCGGTCATGCAGGGCGCGGGCTCCGCGCTGATGGGCATCGGCTCGGCCCGCGGGGAGGACCGCGCGGTGCAGGCGGCCGAGCTCGCGATCTCCTCGCCGCTGCTCGAGGCCAGCATCGACGGCGCGCACGGCGTGCTGCTGTCCATCCAGGGTGGCTCGGACCTCGGCCTGTTCGAGATCAACGAGGCCGCCCGCCTCGTCCAGGAGGCCGCGCACGCCGAGGCGAACATCATCTTCGGCGCCGTCATCGACGACGCCCTGGGCGACGAGGTGCGCGTGACCGTGATCGCGGCCGGCTTCGACGGCGGCTCCCCCTCGCAGCGCCGGGACGCCCGCGGCCAGGTCGGCGGCCAGGACCCGGCGCAGGTCGGCGCGGCGCAGGTCCGCGCCGCCCAGGCCGGCCGCGCCCCGGCGGCGATCCCGCCGGCGGCCGCCGTGCCGACGACGACCGCCGCGCACGCCGCGGTGCCGCCGCGCCCGGTGGGCCCGGACCAGCAGCAGCAGGCGTCCGACGTCCCGGCGTTCCTCAGCCCGGACCAGGCCGGGACCAGCCAGCTCGAGGTGCCGCGCATCTTCGAGGAGGAGGTCGCGCGCCGCCGGGACGACGACCTCGACGTCCCCGACTTCCTGAAGTAGGCCGCGTGCCGCTGCCCGTCCTCGGGGTCGACCTCGGCCCGGGCGTCCGCGCCGGGTTCACCACGCGGGCGGGCGGCGTGAGCGCCGCGCCCTGGGACTCGCTCGACCTGGGCCTGCACGTCGGCGACGACCCGGCGCACGTCCGGGCCAACCGCGAGCGGGTGGTCCGCTGGGCGGGCGCCCCGTTGGCCTGGGCCACCCAGGTGCACGGCGCCGACGTGCACGTGCTCGCGGGCCTCGCGGACACCGCCCGGGACACGGTCGGCGACGCCGACGCGCTGGTCACGGCGCTGCCGGCGACCGGCGTCGGCGTGCTGGTCGCCGACTGCGTGCCGGTGCTGCTCGCCGACCCCGAGGCGCGGGTGGTGGGCGCCGCGCACGCCGGCCGCCGCGGGCTGGTCGCCGGCGTGCTGCAGGCGGCGCTCGCCGCGATGGTGGCCCGCGGCGCCGACCCGGCCCGCGTCCGGGCGGCCGTCGGCCCGGCGATCAGCGGCCCCCGGTACGAGGTGCCGGAGGCGATGCAGCGCGAGGTGGCCGCCGTGGTGCCCGAGACGGCGTGCACGACCGCGCAGGGCACCGCCGGCCTCGACCTGCCGGCCGGCGCGGCCGCCGTGCTGCGCCGGGCCGGCGTGGGCGACGTGCTCGTCACCGGCTGGTGCACCGACACGGACCCGCGGTTCTACTCGCACCGCCGCGCGCAGCGCGCCG
>JAPSIJ010000007.1:0-16509 GCA_031178805.1 Cellulomonas sp.
GGGCGGCATGGACTTCTGAGCCACGCCGCGCGCGGGCGCTGAGCCGCCCGCACCCGCACGACGACGGGCCGGTCACCCTCCGGGTGGCCGGCCCGTCGGCGCGTCCGGGCGCCGCCGAGACTGCAGACGATGCGCCGACGTCCGCCCGGGAGGCCGCGTCGTCCGCAGTCTCGGCGAACGGCCGCGCGGGGGGCGGGCGTCAGTGGCGGGGGCGGTCGCGGGCGGGGACGCGCAGGCCGCTCGCGCGCAGCCGGCGGATCAGCTCGCCGGCGCTCACCGGCACGGCGCCGAGCGCCACCAGCTCGGCGTGCCGCTCGTCGGGGACGTCGTAGTGGTCCAGGTCGAAGGCGCGGCGGGGCAGCCCGGCGCGCTCGGCGAACGCGTGCAGCTCGGCCAGCGAGGTGTCGCTGACCAGGTGCGACCAGGTGCGGCCGTGCCGGGGCCAGAGCGGCGGGTCGACGAGGACCGTCACGCCCCGGCGCCGGGGTGCGCGGGCAGCGGGCCGGCGGCGGGGCGCACGGTGCCCGGGGCCTCGTCCGCGGCGGGCGGCTCGACGTCGTCCAGGTCGGCCAGCACGCGCTCGAGCTTGTGCAGCTCGGCGCCCAGGTTCTGCCGCGCGGGCTCCTCCCAGGCGGCACCGAGCGGGCTGACGAACAGGCTGGGCCGCTTCAGCAGCTTGCGCACGATGCGCTCCCGCGCGCGGAGGTAGTCCGGCGTCGGGACGTCGGCGTACTCCTCGCGGACGTCGTGCAGGTACGCCTTGTAGCGCTGCGGCTCGGCGGCCAGCATCGCGAGGTCGGCGTCGCAGAGGACGGCGCAGTCGAAGTCGGCGGGGTCGGCGGTGTGCCGCACCAGCGCGATCACCAGCTCGTGCACGCGCTCGACGCCGGCCGCGGGCACGCCCAGGTCGGTGAGCTGCTCGCGCGCGAGCCGCGCGGAGGCCACCTCGTCCTCGCCGCCGCGGTTGGCGTAGGCGGCGACGTTCGCGGCGTCGAACACGGCGCCGTGGTACCAGGCGGCCAGCCGGACGAGCTCCGGCTCGTGGGTCTCCTCGGCGAGCTCGTCGACCCGGGCGAGCACGTCGCACAGGTGCCGGAGGTTGTGGTAGGTCCGGCTCGGGCCGGTCCAGCGCTCGAGGAGGTCCGCGCCGACGTCGCGGATCCGGTCGGCGGGTGCGGTCGCCCCCGCTCCCGTCGCACTGCGGACGAAGGCGGACAACAACCACTGCGGCGCGTCGTAGACGCCCATGGGAGAAGCTCCACTGCAAACAGACGACCCTGCTCGGACGCGCCATCGTAGCCCCACCCGGGGACAGCATCGCCACGGGCGGCCGTCAGCCGTCCGGGTGGTCCTCGGGGTCCGGTGCAGGGCGGCCCGCGGGGGCGGCGTCCGGCGCCGGCGCGGGCGCCGGGCCGTCCGCGGGCAGGGCGACCCGGACGGTCGTGCCGCCGCCCGGGGTGGCGCTGATCGCGACGTCGCCGCGGTGCGCCTCGACGATGGCGGCGACGATCGCCATGCCCAGTCCCGCGCCGCCGCCGGTGCCGTTGCCCTCGCGGGTGCGGCTGGCGTCCACCCGGTAGAACCGCTCGAACACCCGGGCGGCGTGCTCGGGGGCGATGCCGGGCCCGTGGTCGCGGACCTCCACGACCACCCGGTCGCCGACCCGGCCCACGGCGAGCTCGGCGGGGGAGCCGGCCGGCGTGTGCCGGGCGACGTTGCCGACCAGGTTCGCCAGCACCTGCCGCAGCCGCGGCTCGTCGCCGAGCACGACGGTGGCGGGCAGGTCCGCGTCGGGGCCGGCGGCGGCGCCGTCCAGCGGGCCGACGTGCACCTCGCGGGTCGGGTCGATCGCCCGCAGGTCGTGCGCGGCGTCGGTGGCCAGCACCGCGAGGTCGACCGGGTCGGCGCGGCCCGGGCGGTCGGCGTCCAGCCGGGCGAGCGCCAGCAGGTCCTCCACCAGGCCGCCCATCCGGGTCGCGGACTGCTCGATGCGCCGCATGGTGTCGTCCACCTGCTCGCGCTCGGTGAGCGCGCCCATCCGGTAGAGCTCCCCGTAGCCGCGGATCGCCGCGAGCGGGGTGCGCAGCTCGTGCGAGGCGTCGGCGACGAACCGGCGCATCCGCTCCTCGGACCGGGTGCGCGCGTCGAAGGCGGTCTCGATCTGGGCGAGCATCGAGTTCAGCGCGGCGCCGAGCCGGCCGACCTCCGTGGTCTCCGGCGCCGCCGGGACGCGCCGCGACAGGTCGCCGGCGGCGATCTGCGCGGCGGTGCCCTCGATCTCGCGCAGGCCCCGCAGCGAGCGCTGCACCGCCCAGGTGCCGACGACCACGCCGATCACGATGATCGCCGCCGCGCTGCTCCACAGCAGCAGGGCGGCCTGCCGGGTGATCTCCTGCACCTCGGCGAGGGGCTGGGCGTAGACGACGTAGCCGACGGTCGGGCCGCCGTCGCCGGCGGAGACGGGCAGCACCATCGCGCGCCACGACGACGCGCTCCTGGTGCTGCCGACGGTGAACGGGCGCTCGGCGTACGCGCGGGCCTGGGCGGCGGTGAGGTCCTCCGGCAGGTGCGGCGTGCCGTTGTCCCGGACGACCGCCTCAGAGGCGGGGAGCTCCCACTCCTCGCCGGAGATCTGCACCGCGACGGCGAACTCCGCGGCGCCGAAGTAGAAGTCCGAGGGCTCGTCGAGGGAGCCGCGCTGCTCGTACTCGCGCACCAGCCAGGTGCTGATGCTCTTGGCCTGCACCTTCATCCGGTCGTCGAACTGGTCAACCAGGAAGTTGGACAACAGCGTGGTTGTCAGCGCGCCGGCGATCGACAGCCCCAGCGCGAGCAGCAGGGTGCTGATCCCGACCAGCCGGGTGAGCAGCGGCGTGCGCGCCCAGACGTCCCGCACCCGGCGGAGCAGCGGCTCCGCCGTCACGACGGCTTGCGGAGCAGGTAGCCGACGCCGCGCTTGGTCTGGATCAGCGGGTCGACCTTCGTGCCGTCGGGCCGCTCGACCTGGTCCACCTTGCGCCGCAGGTAGGAGATGTAGGACTCGACGATGTTCGCGTCGCCGCCCCAGTCGTACTGCCAGACGTGGTCGAGGATCTGCGCCTTCGACAGCACCCGGCCCGGGTTGAGCAGCAGGTAGCGCAGCAGCTTGAACTCGGTGGGGGAGAGGTCGACCACCTGGCCCGCGCGGCGCACCTCGTGGCTGTCCTCGTCGAGCTCCAGGTCCTCGTAGGACAGCACGCTCGTCGGCACGTCCTCGCCGACCTGGGTCCGGCGGAGCACCGCGCGGATGCGGGCCACGACCTCTTCCAGGCTGAACGGCTTGGTGACGTAGTCGTCGCCGCCGACGGTCAGGCCGGTGATCTTGTCGGCGGTCTCGTCGCGGGCCGTGAGGAACAGCACCGGCACGTGCTGGCCCTTCTCGCGCAGCCGCCGCGTGACGGTGAACCCGTCCATGTCGGGCAGCATCACGTCGAGCACCACCAGGTCCGGCTGCACCTGCTTGGCCAGCCGCAGCGCCGCGCCGCCGTCCGCGGCCGCGTGCACCTCGAACCCGGCGAACCGCAGCGACGTCGCCAGCAGCTCGCGGATGTTCGGCTCGTCGTCCACGACGAGCAGCCGCGCCTCGGGGGTCTGGGCAGCACCGGTCATGGCCCCAGTGTGCTCCCGGAGGCTGAACGGTTCCTGGGAGTGCGCTGGCCGTCACGCGCGGGCGGTACGGTGCTGCCCCGTGAGTGCCGACTCCTCTCCCCGCACCCCCGTCGTCACCGTCGTCCAGCTGGACCCGGCGGTGCCCCTCGACCGGTTCGCCGCCCCGCTCGCCGTCGCCGGCGCCGTCCGCCTGGTGCGGGCCGACCGCGGCGAGGACGCCGGGCCCGTCGCGAACCTGGACGGGCTGGTCGTGCTCGGCGGCCGGATGTCCGCGCACGACGAGCGGGAGCCGGGCGTCGCCGCGACCCGCGCGCTGCTGGCCGACGCGGTGGCCGCGGGCGTGCCGACGCTCGGCATCTGCCTGGGCGCGCAGCTGCTCGCCGTCGCCGCGGGCGGCCGCGTGGACGTCGCCGCCCCGCCCGGGCGCGAGGCCGGCGTGGTCGACGTGCGCTGGCGCCCCGAGGCGGCCACCGACCCGCTGCTCGGCGGGCTCGCCGCCGAGGCCGCGCGCACCGGCTCCCGCAGCACGCCGATGCCGAGCATGCACGCCGACGCGGTCGTGGACCTGCCGCGCGGCGCGACGTGGCTGGCGTCCTCGCGGACCTACCCGTACCAGGCGTTCCGGGTGGGGGAGCGGGCGTGGGGCGTGCAGTTCCACCCCGAGGCGTCGCCGGCCACGATGCACGCGTGGGCCGTGGACGCCGGCGACGCGGACGTCGCGGGCATCGACGCCCAGACGGCCGCGGCGGACGACCGCGTGGCCCCGGCCGGCGCGGTCGTCGCGACGGCGTTCGCCGGCCTGGTCGCCGCCCGCGTCGCGGCGCGCGTCACCGTCTGACCCCGGCGCGGCCCGGCGGCCGCGCAGGCGCAGGCCCGGCACGCGCCTGCCCCGCACACGCCGACGGCCCGGTCCCCACCGCGGGGGACCGGGCCGTCGCGGGCCTCAGGCCTCGATCTGCGGCGTGACCGGCGTGCTGCCGAGCTGCTGCGGCTGGCCGCCGGACTTCAGCGCGGCCAGGCGGGCCTCGATCTCCAGCTGCTCGCCGGACGCCTCGAGCTCGGCGAACTGCGAGTCGATCGAGGACGCGGCGATCTCGGCCTGGCCCATCGCCATGGCCTCCTCGCGGCGCACCTTCTCCTCGAACCGGGCGAGCTCGCTCGTCGGGTCGAGCACGTTGATCGAGGAGATCGCGGTCTGCACGGTCTGCTGCGCCTGGGCCGACTTCTGCCGGGCGACCAGGGTGTCGCGGCGCTGCTTGAGCTGGCCGAGCTTGTCCTTCATCTGGGCCAGGCCGGACTTGAGCTTGTCCACCGTCTCGCGCTGCGAGGCGATCAGCGGCTCGGCGTCGCGGACCTCGCCCTCGGCGCTGATCTGCTTGCCCAGCGCGATCTTCGCGAGGTTGTCGAACTTGTCCGCGTTCGCGGCGTCGCCGGCCTGCCGGTACTGGTCGGCGCGCGCGGACGCGGCGAGCGCCTTGGCGCCCCACTCGCGGGCCGCGGCGACGTCCTCGTTGTAGTCCTGCTCGGCCAGGCGCAGGTTGCCGATCGTCTGCGCGATCGCCTTCTCCGCCTCGGCGATCGAGTTCGTGTAGTCGCGCACGAGCTGGTCCAGCATCTTCTGCGGGTCCTCGGCCTGGTCGATCAGCGCGTTGATGTTCGCCCGCGCGAGCTGGGTGATCCGCCCGAAGATGCTCTGCTTCTCGGTCATCGCCTCGTGCCTCTCTCGTCTCTTGCCTCTGCCGAACATGATCAGAACCCGCCGCCGCGGCCGCCGCCACCGAAGCCGCCCCCGCCGCCGCCGAAGCCGCCGCCACGACCGCCGCCGCCGAAGCCGCCCCCGCCGCCGAAGCCGCCGTGCGCCCCGCCGCCGCCCCAGCCGCCGCCCCCGCCGCGCAGGATCGAGTCGATGAGGATGCCGCCGAGCACCATGCCGCCGACGCCGCCCAGGCCGCCGTCGCCCCCGCCGCCGCGCTGCTGCTGGTCGTACCAGTCGACGTCGCGCTGAGCGAGGGACTGCGCCTCGCGCACCAGGCGCTCGGCCTGCTGCGCCGCGCCGAGGGCGCGCTCGGGGTCGGTGTCCCGCTGGTCGACGGCCGCGCGGAACATCCGGCCCGCCTCGGCGAGCCGGGTGCGGGCCTCGGGCCCGACGGCGCCGCGGCGGGTCTCGACGTAGTCAGTGGTGCCCCGCAGCGCGGAGTCGACGCGGCCGAGCGTCTGGTCGAGCAGCTGGCGGGCGCGGCGGGCGCGCTCCTGCGCCTCGCGCATCGGGGCGAGCGCCTGGTCGAGCGCCGACTCGGTCTCCGTCAGGTCGCGCAGCGCGGCGAGCGGGTCGCCCTGGCCCGCGCGCGCGGACCGGCCGGCCTCGATGGCCCGGCGGGCCTCGGCGGTGCGGGCGGCGACCTCGGGGTGCCGGGGGGCGAGCCGCCCGGCGTCGTCCACGTCGGCGCTGATCGACGCGACGGCCGCGTCGAGGCGGGCGCCGATCGTCGCCAGGTCGGTGCCCGCGCGGTCGACGGCGTCGAGCAGCGTGCTCACCTGGCCGAGGGCCTCCTCCGCGGCGCGGGCGTACCGGACGGCGGTGCCGCGGTCACCGGCGGCCACGGACTGCCGGCCCTGCGCCAGGGCGGTGTCGACCTCGTCCAGCAGCCGGACGGCCTGGTCGGGGTTGCCGGTGACCGACGCGAGCGCCGAGGCCGGGTAGGTCGCGCCGAGCTGCGCGAGGGTGCCGCGGGCGGCCTCGACCCGGGCGCGCAGGGCGGCGGCGGTCCGGGCGTGCGCCTCGACGGCCTCGCCGGCGCGGGACTCGACGTCGCGCAGCCGGTCGAACGCCTCCTTCTGGGCGTCCAGCGCCGCGGACACCTGGCCGACCGTGTGCAGGATGCGGGTCGCGGTCTCCCGGACCTGCGGCTCGGTGTCCGGGACGTCGTCGTCCAGGGTCTGCCGCAGCCGGAACGCCTCGGTCACCTGGCTCTTGGCCCGGGCCAGCACCTGCTCGAACTCGCGGGTGCTGTCGGGGCCGAACTGCGCCTGCGCGAAGCCGAGCTCCTGCTCGGACGCGCGCAGGGCGTCGTCCACCGCGACCAGCGCGGAGGCGGAGCGGCGGTCGAGCTCGGCGGTGGGCAGCGCGGCGAGCTCGCCGGCCGGGCCGCCGGGCACGGGCTGCTGCGGGCCGCCGGGCCCGCCGACGCGGGCCGGCTGCCGGGTCCGGCGGCGCGAGGACAGGTACACGACGCCGGTGATGACCGCGATCAGCACGAGGCCGCCGACGAACAGGGTGCCGAGCGCGCTGCCGCCGCCGCCCCCGCCGGCGCCGGTGCCGGTCGCCGCCTCGCGGACGCCGTCGGCGGCGGTCACCGCGGCACCGGCCCAGTCGTCCGCGCGGAGCTGGTCCTCGACGTCCTGGGCGACCGCGTCCAGCTGGCCGCTGGACAGGCCGGGCACCGAGGACGGCGCCAGCCAGTAGTTGCGGGCGTCCACCGCCACGGCGAGCACGAGGTCGTCCGCGCCCAGCCCGGAGCGCCGCGCCACGGCCTCGGTCCACGCCTGCGCGTCCTGGCCGCCGAAGTCGGAGACGTAGACGACGTACAGCTGGTACTGGGTGTCCTCGGCCAGCCGGTCGAGCGCCGCCTGGACCTCGCCCTCCTCGCCGGAGATCGCGCCGACCTCGTCGGTGATCTCGCCGGTCAGCGTCGGGACGACGGCCGCGGCGGGGACGGCGGCGTGCGCCGGTGCGGGGGCGGCGGCCACCGGCACGCCGGCCGGCGCGGCGCCGACGAGCAGCGGCACGCCGAGGGCGAGCGGGACCAGCAGGGACAGACCACGCATCGACGACGGCACCCGGTGATCCTTTCTCAGGGCGTGCACCCGTCGCAACGAGAGGCGCCCGCCCGGAGTTCCCGCCGGGGGCTCCGCCGGGACACCGTCAGGCCGGCTCCTCCGTGGCCTGCTCCAGGTCCTCCGCGTCGACGATCCGGTACGCGTAGCCCTGCTCGGCGAGGAACCGCTGCCGGTGCTGGGCGAAGTCCTGGTCCACGGTGTCCCGCGCGACGACGGCGTAGAAGTGCGCCGTGCGGCCGTCGCCCTTGGGCCGCAGCAGCCGGCCGAGGCGCTGCGCCTCCTCCTGCCGCGAGCCGAACGAGCCGGACACCTGGATGGCGACCGAGGCCTCGGGCAGGTCGATGGAGAAGTTGGCCACCTTGGACACCACCAGCGTGGTGATCTCCCCGGCGCGGAACGCGTCGAACAGCCGCTGCCGCTCGTTCACGGCGGTGGACCCGGTGATCACCGGGGCGCCGATGTCGTCGGCCAGCTCCTCGAGCTGGTCGATGTACTGGCCGATCACCAGCAGCGGCTCGCCCGCGTGCTTCGCCACCAGCCGCCGGACCACCTCGGCCTTGCCCGGGGCGCTCGCCGCGAGGCGGTACTTGTCCTCCGGCTCGGCGGTCGCGTAGAGCATCCGGTCCCGCTCGGGCAGCGTGAGGCGCACCTCGACGCAGTCCGCCGGGGCGATGTAGCCCTGGGACTCGATGTCCTTCCACGGGGCGTCGTACCGCTTCGGGCCGATCAGGCTGAACACCTCGTCCTCGCGGCCGTCCTCCCGGACCAGCGTCGCGGTGAGGCCCAGCCGGCGCCGGGCCTGCAGGTCGGCGGTCATCCGGAAGATCGGCGCGGGCAGCAGGTGCACCTCGTCGTAGACCACCAGGCCCCAATCCCGGGCGTCGAGCAGCTCCAGGTGCGGGTAGACGCCCTTCCGGCGCATGGTCAGCACCTGGTAGGTCGCGATGGTGACCGGGCGGATCTCCTTGCGGGCGCCCGAGTACTCGCCGATCTCGTCCGCGGTCAGCGTGGTGCGGCGGATCAGCTCGTCGCGCCACTGCCGCGCGGACACGGTGTTGGTGACCAGGATCAGCGTGGTGGTCTTGGACCGGGCCATCGCCGCGGCGCCGACCAGCGTCTTGCCGGCGCCGCAGGGCAGCACGACCACGCCGGAGCCGCCGTGCCAGAACCCGTCGGCGGCCTCAGCCTGGTAGGGCCGCAGCTGCCAGGGGCGCGGGTTGCCGGCGGCGTCCGGGTTCGACTCGCCGGAGGTGTCCAGGTCGATCGGGTGCGCCTCGCCGTCCACGTACCCGGCGAGGTCCTCGGCGGGCCAGCCGAGCTTGAGCAGCGCCTGCTTCAGCGTGCCGCGCTGCGAGGGGTGCACCACGACGTCGGTGTCGTCCACCCGCTCGCCGACCAGCCCGGCGGTGCGCTTGGACCGCAGCACCTCGGCGAGGACCGCGGCGTCCAGGGCGTGCAGCACCAGGCCGTGCACCGGGTGCGCGACCAGCTGCAGCCGGCCGTACCGGGACATCGTCTCGGCGACGTCGACCAGCAGGGCGTGCGGCACGGGGTAGCGGGAGTACTCCAGCAGCGTGTCGACGACCTGCTCGGCGTCGTGCCCCGCCGCCCGGGCGTTCCACAGGCCCAGCGGGGTCAGCCGGTAGGTGTGCACGTGCTCCGGGGCGCGCTCGAGCTCGGCGAACGGCGCGATCGCCCGGCGGCAGGCCTCGGCCTGGTCGTGGTCGACCTCCAGCAGCAGCGTCTTGTCGCTCTGGACGATCAGGGGTCCGTCGGTCATGCGGTGTCCTCGTCCGTCTCGGAGGGTGGGGCGTCGATCGGGATGACCGCGGCCACGCGGTGCGCGGCGACCACGATCTCGGCGTCCCGGGCGGTGTCCACGACGCGCACCCGGCCGCCGTCCACCCGGACTGGCCGCACGCGCCGCCGCTCCAGGGCGCCGCGCGAGCCGACCAGCTCCAGCCACACCTCGACGTGACCGGCGGCCGCCTCGCGCAGCATCCCCAACGCCTCGGCGGGGTCGGCTGTTCCCCCGGACCACCCGCCGCCCCGGCCGGCCCGCGCCGCGGCGGTGCCGGCGGTGACGCCGGCCGCGCGCTCGCGGATCGTGGGGCCGGCGCTCGCGGCGGCCGGGCCGGTCGCGGGTGCCGGGCCGGCCGCGGGTGCCGCCCCGGCCGGGGCGCCGGCCGCGCGGGTCTCCTCGGCGCGGCGGGCCTCGTCCGCCCGCCGCAGCACGCCGATCAGCGCGGCGGCGCGCTCGGGCGCCGGGACGGCCGGGCGGCCGGCGTCGTCCGGGCGGTGCCGGGCCGCCGCGACGCGCCGCACGGTCGGCGCCGCGTGCAGCACCTGGCCGTCGGGGGTCTCGGCGACCGGGGACAGCCCGTGCGCCCGCAGCGCGGCGAGCAGCTCGTGCAGCGGCGCCTGCGCGGCGAGCACGGTCGGCGCCAGCCGGACCAGGCCCAGGGCGGCGTGCCGGGGGTCCTCGGCGAGCCCGGCGAGCAGGGCCGGGTCCTCGGTGCGCACGTACGACGACGCGGCGCCGGTGCGCAGCCGGCCGTGCCGGCGCGCGGCGTCGCGGACGAGGTACTCCAGCGGCTGGGGCACCCCGCCGCGGGCGTGCCGGGCGAGGTCGGCGAGCAGCCCGTCGGCGGTGGCGCCGGCGTCGAGCGCGGCGCGGACCGACTCCGGGGTGAACCGCACGGTGACCGCGCCGCCGCGGGACTCCACCCGCGCGCAGGCGTCCAGCAGCGCCTCCAGGGCCTGGCCCGGCCGGCCCGGCACGATCCCGGTGAGGTCGGCCTGCAGCAGCAGGTCGTCCACCGCCGGGGGCAGCGCGGCGGCGAGCCCGGCGGCCAGGCCCGGCAGCGGGTCGTCGTCGCCGAGCAGCGCCCGCCCCGCGGCCGGCAGGGCGCCCGCGCCGAGCACGCCGAGCCAGCCCGCCTCGCGGAGCGCGGCCGCCACGGCGTCGGCCGGCGGCACCGCGCGCGGCGTGCGCCAGGCCAGGGCGGCGCGGACCGCGTCCGCGTCGGGCGCCGCGCCCGGGCCCGCCCCGGCGAGCACGCCGAGCACGGAGCGGCGCAGCCGCGGCGCCCAGGGGCGCGCGAGCTCGGGACCCAGCGGCGCACGGGCGGAGCCGCGGTCGTCCCGGGTGCCCACCAGGGCGGGCCACCGGGTGGTCGCCCACCACCAGCCGACCAGCCGGGCCCAGCGGGCCGGCAGGTCCAGGGCCAGCCACTCGTCCGCCGCGGTGGTCGGCACGTGGTGCGGGGACTCGTCGCCGTCGTCGCGGACCAGCCCGCCCGCCCCTGCGACCTCGATGACGAACGCGGCCTCGGCCTCGGCGACCTCCAGGGCGGCCGCCGCGCGGCGCAGGTCGCGCACGCCGACGCCGCCGGCCCGCAGCACGGTGGGCGGGTCGGCCTCCCACAGCCGGACCAGGGTGGCCAGCAGCCGGACGGCGCGCTCGGCGGCGGCGGCGTGCTCGGCCTCGACCGTCGCCGGGTCGCGGTGCGGCAGCGCGTCGGCCGGCGGGGGCGTCGCGGGGGACCGGTGCGTGCGGCCCTCCCGCAGCACCAGGGCGACCGGGCGGGGCAGCAGCACGTGCCGGTCGTCGGCGCGCAGCAGCAGCCCGAGCCGCAGCAGCTCGGTGACCGCCTCCGCCGCCGGGCCCGTGGTCGGCCGGACGCCCACCGGCGGGCCCCAGGTGAGGGCGTCCAGCACGGCGCGGCCGGCGGCGGGGGCGTCCGCGAGCGCCGCGCGCGCCGCGTCGGGGCCCGGGTCCTGCGGCGTGGGGGCGGCCAGGCCGGCGACGGCCGGGCCGAGCATCTCCGGCAGCCCGGGCGCCGGCCGCAGCCGCGGGTCGGTGGCCCGCCCGGCGACCGGGTGCAGCAGCGCGAGCTCCGTCGCGGTGGTCAGGGCGGCGCGGACCGCGGGCGCCTGCGCGCGGTCCGCCCCGACGGCCGCCACCACGTCGCGCGCCCGCACGCCGGTGCCGGGGTCGGCGCCGTCGAGCAGCACCACGACCGCCTCGAGCACCTGCAGCACGGCCGCGTCCAGCCCGGCGAGCGCCCGCTCCAGGCTCGGGCGGCTCGTCGCGCGGGCGGCCAGGGACGCGAGCGTGGCGGGCGAGGGGTGCGCCAGGTCCGGGCGCCGGAGCAGCAGGCGCGCCAGCTCCTCGTCCGACCTGCCGCGCAGGTGCTCGCTGAACGTGGCCATCCGCACCACGATACGTTCCCGCCGCCGCCCGTGTCGGCCGGGGACGCTGCCCGAGAGCGCTGCGCCGGGGCGCTGCCCGGGGCGCGGGGCCCGGCGGGGCGCGGGCCGGTGCCGGGGAGTACGTTCGCAGGTGCAGCCGTGCGCCGACGCACGCGTGCGGCCCGTCCTCGCCGACCCGGGAGCCCGCCATGCCGCTCGACCACGCCGACCTCGCCGACCTGCGCGCCGACGCCCGTGCCCAGCTGCCCGACGTCGCCGCCCTCCGGCACGCGCTGCACCGCGTGCCCGAGACGGGGCTGCACCTGCCGCGCACCCAGGCGCTGGTCCTCGAGGCCCTGGAGCCGCTGGGCCTGGAGATCACCACCGGCACCGGCCTGTCCTCCGTGGTGGCGGTGCTCCGCGGCGGCCGGACCGGCCCGGCGGTGCTGCTGCGCGGCGACATGGACGCGCTGCCGGTCACCGAGGACACCGGCGAGCCGTTCAGCAGCGAGCACCCGGGCACGATGCACGCGTGCGGCCACGACCTGCACGTGGCCGGCCTGGTGGGCGCCGCGCAGCAGCACCGCCGGGCCGGTCCGGCCGCCGCGGAGCACCGCCACCACGGAGGACAGGCCGGTGCCGGTGGTGATCTCCAGGCGCCGCGCGGCTGCTGGCCGCGCGGCGGGACCGGCTCGCCGGGTCGGTGGTGCTGATGTTCCAGCCGGGGGAGGAGGGCGACCACGGCGCCCGGCTGATGATCGAGGAGGGCGTGCTCGACGCCGCCGGGGACCGGGTCGTGGCGGCGTACGGGCTGCACGTGCTCTCCGCCCTGCTGCCCACCGGGCTGCTCACCTCCCGGCCCGGCACGATGCTCGCGGCCGCCGACACGGTGCACATCACCGTGCACGGCCGCGGCGGGCACGGCTCCATGCCGCACCTGGCCCAGGACCCCGTGCCGGTCGCCGCGGAGATCGTCCTCGCGCTGCAGGCGATGGTCACCCGGCAGTTCGACGTGTTCGACCCGGTGGTCGTCACCGTCGGGCGGATCGACGCCGGCACCACGGACAACGTCATCCCCGCCACCGCGCGGATCGAGGCGACGGTCCGCTCGTTCTCCGAGGCGGTGCACGGCGTGGTGCCCGAGCGGCTGGCCCGGGTGGCCGAGGGCGTCGCCGCCGCGCACGGGCTGACCGCGACCGTCGACTACCGGCGCGGGTACCCCGTCACCACCAACGACCCGGAGGAGGTGGACCGCGCCGCGCGGCTCGTCGGCGGGATGTTCGGCGAGCGCGCCTGGTGGCCCTCGCCGCAGCCGCTCGCCGGGGCCGAGGACTTCTCCTACGTGCTGCAGGAGGTGCCCGGCGTGTACGTCGGCGTGGGGGCGACGCTCGCGGACCGCGACCCCCGCACCGCGCCCTACAACCACTCCGCGCAGGCGCGGTTCGAGGACGGGGCGCTCGCGGTCGGGCCGGCGCTGCTCGCGGCGCTCGCGCTGGACCGGCTGGGCTTCGCCGCGGCCTGACGCGCCGCGGCCGGGGCCGCGCGACGGCCGAACGGGGGACCTCCGGCGCGCCTGAGCAGCGGATCCACCCGGATGAGCGCTCACATGGCGCCCCCCGGTGCCGATGTACCCCTCGTCACGCCCACGACCGGGCGACCCGTGCGCGCCGAGGTGGAGGGACCTGCATGGCGGGGATCACGACCGGGCAGCTGCCCGGGGCGACGCACGAGGTGTGCGTCGCGCGGCAGGGCATCTACGACGTCCTCAGCCGGCCCATCGGGCACGAGCTGCTGTTCCGCGCGAGCGCCGACTCCGTCGCCTCCGGGGTGCGCCCCGGCATCGACGACAACCGCGCCACGGCGACGGTGATCGCGGCGACGCTCACGGAGTTCGGCGTCGACGACCTCGCGGGCAACGGCGACCTGTTCGTCAACGTCCCGCGGTCCTTCATCGTCGACGAGCTGCCCGTGGCCCTCGACCCGCACCGCGTCGTGCTCGAGGTGCTGGAGCACGTGCCCGGGGACGACGACGTCGTCGCCGGAGTCGAGCGGCTGCGGCGCCTCGGCTTCGGCATCGCGCTGGACGACTTCGTGCCGGGCGACCAGCGGTGGCGGCTGCTGCCGCTGTGCGACTACGTCAAGGTCGACATGTCGGACGTCGGCGACGCGCTCGCCGGGTTCGCGGCCGAGCTGCGCCGGGTCGCCCCGCACGCCGCGCTCGTCGCCGAGCACGTCGAGGACGAGCAGGACTTCCTCGCCGCGCAGGACGCCGGCTTCGACCTGTTCCAGGGCTACCACTTCCGCCGGCCCGCCGTGCTCACCCGGCCCGCGCTCGCGCACCACGCGATGGTCGCCGGCCGGCTGCTGGTGCAGCTGGGGGACGCGCAGGTCTCCTACCGCCGGCTCGCCCGGCTCACCGCCGCCGACCCCGCCATCGCGCTCAAGGTGTTCCGCGTCGTGAACTCCGTGTCCGGCGCCGGCCGGACGGTGCGGAACCTGCACCAGGCGCTCGTCCTGCTCGGGCGGGAGCGGTTCCGGGCCATGCTGATCCTCGAGGTGCTGGCGACCGCCGGGCACCACGACGACGAGATCCCGCTGATGGCGCTCGCCCGGACGCGTGCCGCCGAGATCCTCGCGCCGCAGGACCCGCTGGAGGCGTCGACCGAGGCGCTCGTGCGGATCGTCTCCGAGCTGCTGGACGTCCCCGTCGCCGACCTCGACCCCGAGCTGCACCGCTCCCGGCCGAGCGCCCGGGTGGTCGCCGCGTGCGACGTGCTCGACGCCTACCTCGACGCCATCGCCGAGGAGGAGGTGCCGGCGATCGGGTCGCCGTACTCGGCGCTGCACGTCTCGCTCGTCTACCTCACCGCGCTGCGCGAGGCCCGGGCGCTGCTCGCGACGGTCTACCAGCCCGTGCCGCGGCTGCGGGCCGTGCCCGGCGACGCGGACGACGCCGACGTCGCGGTCGGCTGACGCCGGGTGCGGGCGCGGCCGACGCCGGGCACGTGCGTGGCGGTGCGACCGGTAGCCTGGTGACCGTGCGGACCCACGCGGTCCGCCTCCTTCTCGACGACACACCAGGGGATCGCAGTGCCCACCGGCAAGGTCAAGTGGTTCGACACCGATCGCGGCTTCGGCTTCATCGCCGCCGACGACGGCACCGAGGTGTTCCTGCACGCGTCCGCGCTGCCCGCGGGGATCGGCACCCCCAAGCCCGGCACCCGGGTGGACTTCGGCGTCGCCGACGGCCGCCGCGGCCCCCAGGCGCTGTCCGTGAAGCTGCTCGACCCGGTGCCCTCCGTGGCGAAGGCCGCGCGCAAGCCCGCCGACGACATGGCCGTCATCGTCGAGGACCTCATCAAGGTGCTCGACCGGGTCGGCAACGACCTGCGCCGCGGCCGCCACCCCGACAAGTCGCGCGCCGGCCAGGTCGCCACGCTGCTGCGTGCCGTCGCCGACGACCTCGAGGCCTGACGTGGCCGCCGCGACCCAGGACGCCGTGCTCGGCGGAGCCGTCGACCTCGCCCGCAGCGCCGCGCTCGAGATCGCCGAGCACCCCGCCGACGTCGGCGAGCACCTCGGCTACACCGTCGACGCCGACCGCCTCGTCTCGCACCGGTTCGCCTGCACCGCCAAGGGCTACCGCGGCTGGGTGTGGACCGTGACGCTGTCCCGGGTGCCCCGCGCCCGCAAGGCCACGGTGTGCGAGGCCGTGCTGCTGCCCGGCGACGACGCCGTGCTCGCCCCGGCCTGGGTGCCGTGGGACGAGCGGCTGCGCCCCGGGGACATCGGCCCCGGCGACGTGCTGCCGTTCCGCGCCGACGACCCGCGCCTCGAGCCCGGGTTCACGCCCACGGGCGACCCCGAGGTCGACGAGGTCGCGATCGGCGAGCTCGCGCTCGCCCGCGCCCGCGTGCTGTCGCCCGTCGGCCTCGCCGAGGCGGCCGAGCGCTGGTACCGCGGCCGCCAGGGCCCGGCCAGCGCCGGCGCCGTCGCGTCCGCCGGGGACTGCCAGACCTGCGGGTTCCTCATCCCGCTGCAGGGCTCGCTCGGCACCGTGTTCGGCGTCTGCGCCAACGCCTGGTCGCCCGACGACGGCAAGGTCGTCGCGCTGGAGCACGGCTGCGGCGCGCACTCCGAGACCGACGTCGAGCCGCGGCCGTCCGAGTGGCCCGAGGTGCCGGTGGCGTCCGAGCTCGTGGTCGAGCCGACGGCGGCGGTCGTGGGCGGTGGCGAGGTGGCCGGTCGTGAGGCTGCCGGTGGCGAGGCGGGCGGCGAGGTCGCCGGTCGTGAGGCGGCCGGCGACGTCGTCGGGGACGTGCCGGCGGAGGACGAGGGCCCGGCGGAGCAGCCGGAGCCGTGACCGGCGACGTCTTCGGCACGCGCGCGCTGCGCGAGCGGGTGCTGGGGACGTGGCGCGCCGACCCCGCGCGACTGCGCGAGGACGCGAACACCGAGGAGGACCACGCCCGCGGCTACTACCGCGACCGCGTGGTCGTCGAGCTGGCGCAGAACGCCGCGGACGCCGCGGTGCGCGCCGGCGTGCCCGGCCGGCTGGCGCTCCGGCTGACGACCGACGACGCCGGCCGCTCCGTGCTGACCGCGGCCAACACCGGCGCGCCGCTCGACGCCGCCGGGGTGGCGTCGCTGGCGGCGATGCGGGCGTCGTCCTCGCGGGACTGGGCGGGCGGTCCGGGGACCGGTCCGGGCCTGGTCGGGCGGTTCGGCGTGGGGTTCGCGGCCGTGCGGGCCGTCGCCGACGAGGTCGCGGTGCTGTCCACCACCGGCGCCGTGTCGTTCTCGCTCGCCGGCACGCGCGCCGAGCTCGCC
>JAPSIJ010000007.1:16609-23427 GCA_031178805.1 Cellulomonas sp.
CGGTGCCGGGACCGTCGGTGGGCGGGCCGAGGAGTTGTCCCGCCGGCCACGGGTGCTGCACGCCCCGACGCCCACCGACGACCCGCTCGACCTGCCGGCGCTGCTGGTGGCCACCGTCCCGCTCGACCCGACCCGCCGCCGCGTCGCCCGCGGCCGCGCCACCGACGCGCTGCTCGACGTCGCCGCCGAGGTCTACGCGCGGCTCGCCGCCGCCTGCGCCGCCGACGGCGAGGACCCGCTGGCGCTCGTGCCGGCGGGGCTGCCGGCCGGTGACGTGGACGCGGCGCTGCGGGGGCGGCTCGTGGAGCGCCTCGCGGCGACGCCGCTGCTGGTGCCGGCGGCGGCGTCGGCGGGCGGGTCGGACGGAGCAGGTGGCTCGGGCCTGCCCGAGGGGTCGGCCGCGGCGGACGGGCCGGGGGACGCGGACGGTGCGTTCGAGGGCTCCGCCGACCTGGTGGAGCCGCAGCGGGCCGTGGCGCTCGCGGGTCCCGCCGCGGCGGACGTCACCCGGGCGCTCGCGCCGTTCTTCGCGGGCCTCGTCGTCCTGCCCGAGGGCCGGCTGGCCGCGGCGCGGGCGCTCGGGGTCGAGCTCCGCGAGGTCGCGGACGTGGTGGACGAGCTGCCGGCCGCCGCGGGGCTGTCGCCCGAGCGGTGGCGGGCGCTGTACGCCGCACTCGCACCCGCCGTCGCCGACCCGCTGGTGCGGGAGTCGCTGGCCGGTCTGCCCGTCCCGCTGGCCGACGGCCGGGTCGTGCGCGGTGCGCGCGGGCTGCTGCTGCCGGTGGTGGCGGACGGTGGTGCCGAGGGCGCGGGCGGGCCGGTGGCCGGGGCGCTCGCGACGCTGGGCCGCTGGGGCGTGCGCCTGGTGCACCCGGCCGCGGCGCACAACGTGCTGGAGCGGCTGGGCGCGACGCCGGCCGACCCGGCCGCGCTGCTGGCGCACCCGGGGGTGCGGCAGGCGGTGCTGGACCAGGCCGGCGAGGACGACCTCGACGTGGCGGAGCAGGTCAGCGACGCGGTGCTGACGCTGGTGCGCGCTGCTGCGGGCGATGCGGGCGATGCCGCGGCCGCGGGCGACGCGGCCGATGCCGCGGGCCACGCGGCGGACGGCGGGCCCGTGCCGGTCCACCGGGCGCTGCTCGGCCTGCTCACGCTGCGGGCCGCGGACGACGAGCCCACCCCGGCCCACGGCCTGGTGCTGCCCGGCTCCGTCGCCGAGGCGCTGCTGGACCCGCGGGTGCTCGCGCCCGTCGACGCCGCCGCCGTCGAGCGGTGGGGCGCGGCGACGCTGACCGCCGTCGGCGTGCGGGCCGACCTCGTGCCGCTGCTCCTCACGGACGTCGTCGCCGGGACCGACGACCTCGGCGTGGCCGACGACGACGCGGACCTCATCACCGAGGCGCTCGACGGCTGGGACGACTACCGCGCGCACCTCGGGGCGACGCTGGGGGAGGGCGAGACGGTCGCCGAGGTCGTCGCCGTCGCGGACCTCGACGCCGTCGACCCGGGCGCCTGGCCGCGGGTCCTGGCGCACCTCGCCGAGCCCGGGCCGCTGCGCAGGGCGGTCGTCGAGTCGGTCCGGGCCGACGGCGGTACGGCCACCGCCCCCGGGTACACCGCGTGGTGGCTGCGGCACCGGTCGGACCTGGGGCTGGGTGCGCCGTTCGCCGCGGCGGGGGCCTCGCCCGCGGTCGCGCGCCTGCTCCCGGCCGCGCCCGACGAGGTCGCCGGTCTGGATCCGGTCGTGCAGGCGGCGCTCGGCGGCGTGGACCGGCTGGCGGCGGTGCCCCCGGACGCGTGGAACGGGCTGCTGCGGACCGCGGCGCCCGTCGGCGGGCCCGTCGACGTGGCCCTGGCTGCCGCGGTGTGGTCGGCGTGGGCGGGGCTCGTCGCCGAGTCCGCGGCCGGGGGCGGCGCGGGTGGCGCGTCCGACGGCTCGACGGGCGGTGCCGGCGGGGGCGCGGACGTGCTCCCGGAGCTGGACGTGCTGCCTGCCCTGGTCGCGCCCGACCGCGTCGCGCTCGTGCACGCCGAGGACGCCGCCGTCGCCCCTGAGCCGATGTGGTGGCAGCGGACCGACGTGGCCGCGATGGTGCCCGCCACCGGCGCGGCCGAGCCGGAGGACCTGGCGGACGTCCTGGGCGTGCCGCTGGCGAGCGACCTCGCGGACGGTCGGGTCGCGGGAGACGACGGCGACGACGCCGGCGCGCTCGCCGAGACCCCGTCCGCCGTCCGGCTGCTGCTGCCCCGGGCACCCGCGACGTGGGTCGAGCACGAGGCGCTGCGGGTCGACGGCGTCCCCGTCGACTGGTGGGTCGAGGGCTCCGGGCCGGCCGCGACCGTGCACGCCACCCACCTCGCCGGCCTCGCCCGCGGGCTCGCGCAGGCCGCCGGGGCGTGGCCGCTGCGGCACGCCGTCGAGCTGGCGCTCCTGGAGCCGGGCCGGGCCGCCGAGCTGGTCGTGGAGCAGGTCGCCGACCCCGGAGGCATGATGGACGGGCGATGACCCGGAGCCTGCTCACCTCGGCCTACCTCCCCGCCCTGCTCTACGAGACGGGGCTGGGGGCGGTCACCCCGGTCATCGCGCTCGTGGCGGCCGGGATGGGCGCCGGGCTGGACCAGGCGGCGCTGATCGTGGCGCTGGTCGGCATCGGGCAGATCCTCGGCGACGTGCCCGCGGGCGCCCTCGCCGCCCGGGTCGGCGACCGGCGGGCGATGCTCGTCGCCGCGGCCGTCGCGTGCGTCGCGCTCGCCGTGTGCGCGCTCGCGCCGACGCTGCCGGTGCTCGCGGCCGGCGTGACGCTGACCGGTGCCGCGTCCGCGGTGTTCCACCTCGCCCGGCAGGCGTACCTGACCGAGGTGGTGCCCGTCGTGAACCGGGCCCGCGCGCTGTCCACCCTCGGCGGGGTCTCGCGGATCGGCATCTTCCTCGGGCCGTTCCTCGGGGCGGGGGTGCTGCACCTGGGCGGACTGCGGTCGGTGTTCTGGCTCGCCGTCGGCACCACCGTGGCCGCCGCCCTCGTCGTGGGGTTCGCGGCCGACATCGAGGACCGGCGGCCGGCCGGGGCGAGGGTCAAGCCGGCGGTGTCGACGCTGGAGCTCGTGCGGCGGCACCGGCGGCTGCTCGGCACGCTCGGGCTGGCGGTGGTGCTGGTCGGCGCGGTGCGGTCGACGCGCGGGGTCGTGCTGCCGCTGTGGTCGGAGCACCTGGGATTCGCGCCGGCGACGACCAGCCTGGTCTTCGGCATCTCCGGCGCCGTCGACATGCTGCTGTTCTACCCGTCGGGCAAGGTGATGGACCGCTTCGGACGGCTGTGGGTGGCGGTGCCGTCGATGCTCGTGCTCGGCGGCGCCATCGCGGTGCTGCCGCTCACCGGCACCCTCACGGGGCTGACCGTGGTGGCGATGGTCATCGGGTTCGGCAACGGGATCGGCTCGGGCATCCTGATGACGCTGGGCGCCGACGTGGCCCCGCCGGAGTCCCGCGCGCAGTTCCTCGGCGTGTGGCGGGTCTTCCAGGACTCCGGGGCCGCTGCCGGGCCGCTGGTCGTCTCAGCGGTCGCCGCCGCGGGCAGCCTCGCCGCCGGCATCGTGACGATGGGCGCCGCCGGGCTGCTCGCCGCAGGTGCGCTGTCGGCGTGGGTGCCCCGGTGGTCCGAGCACGCGAACGGGCGGACCAGGGCCCGGGCCGCGGCCGCACGGGCGGAGGCGGCCGCCCGGGCCGAGGGCTAGGCGGCTCAGCGCCCGGTGTGGCGGCGCGTCCAGACGAGCCCGAGCCCGCCCAGCGCGGCCCCGACCGCGCAGGTCACGGTGCCGTGCGGGCCGACCGCACCGGTCAGCCACAGCACCAGCGCCACGACGAGGGCCACGAGCCACATGCCGATGCCGACGAGGAAGACGGGCCGCAGGCTCACCGGGACCGGCTCGGGGGCGGGCTTGCGCCGCTCCGGGCGCAGGGCGAGCTCGATGAAGGACGGCACCCCGACAGCCTAGTGGGGGCGCCCGCTCACCACTGCGGGGCGGTGGCCGGCGGTGGGTCCGTGCGGGGCTCGGCGCCGGGGTCGGGGTCCCGGGCGGGCTCGGGGCGGGGCGCGTCGGCACCGGTGGACACCGGGAGCGGGTCGCCCGGTCCGCCGGCTCCCGATTCCTCGGGTGCGTCGCGTCGGCCGGGTGCCGTCAGGTGCTCGGTCGGCGCGTCGGCCCCGGGCCGGGTGCGGTAGCGGTGGCCGGTGGGGTCGGTCCAGTCGTAGGTGCCGGGCTCGACCTGGCGCAGCGTCAGGCGCGTCTCGGTCTTGTGCCGGTGGTGGTGCCGGCACAGCGGGTCGAGGTTCGCGTGGCTGGTGCAGCCGGGAGCGCGGGCGGGGTCGTCCGGCCGGAACTCCTCGGTGTGGTCGAGGTCGCAGAGGTGCGCGGGCACCAGGCAGCCGGGCGCGACGCAGGTGCGGTCCCGGTGCCGGACGTGGTCGGCGAGCGCGGCGGGCGGCCGGTACCGGTCGCGTCCGACGTCGAGGACGGCCCCGGTGTGGTCGTCGGTGATGATCCGCCGCCAGGTCCCCCCGAGGGCGAGCGCGCGGGCCTGCACCGCGTCGAGCGGCCCGTGGCCCGCGAGCTCGGCGGGCTCGTCGTCCAGGTCGAGCAGGGTGGACAGCGCGACGGTGACGAACACGTGCGTCCGGGGGTCGGCCCGCCCGGGGGAGCCGTCGGCCGCGGCGTCGGGCGCGGCACCGTCCCCGCCACCCGGCGCCGGCGCAGCGGCGGCCGGCGCGGGCGCGGCCCCGCGCGCCAGCAGCAGGTCCACCAGCCCGTCGGCGCGCAGCTGCGCGAGGGTGCGCGGGTCGCCGGCCGCCCGGGCGGTGCGGGCGCACGCCTCGAGGGTGGTGTCGATCCGGAGGGCGTCGACGGCGGGGAGGTGCACCCAGAACGACGCCATCCCGTCCGGCTCCGGGCTGGGGTGGCCGACGCGGCGGCGGTCGCGGGCGGCGTGGTGCCGCTCGGTGGCGTGCTCGGGGTCGACCTCGAGCAGCGCCCGCTCCACGTCGCGGCGGACCTGGCCGGTGCTGCGGTGCTCGGCCCGCGGCAGGACCCGCTCCTGGACGTCGCGGGCGACCTGCCAGTGCTGATCGTGCAGCCGGCTGGTGATGGCCTGCGCCCGCGGCGGGTCGATGCGGCCAGCCGCCAGCGCGTCACCGGTCTCGGGCAGCAGCGTGTCGAACGCGGTGCCGTCCCGGACCAGGGCCTCGCACTGCCGCGGCGACCGGTGGAGCCGCATGGAGAGCGACTGGCCCGCGACGGACGCGGCGGTCAGCGGCCGCCCGGCCTCGACGCGTCCCGGGGGCGGGCGCAGCTCGGGGCGCCGGGCCAGCGCGGCGGCGTACCGCGCCTGGAGTGCGTGCGCCCAGGCGGCCATCCGCGCGGCGGCGTGCACCACCTCGACGAGGTCGAACGCGGTGAGGGCCTCGGGGTCGAGCGCCTCGATCGCCTGCGCGAGGGGTGAGCCGGTCGCGGTGTCGGCCAGGGCCTCGCTGAGCGCGAACGGGTGACCGGCCGGCAGCGGGGTGGGCGCTGGTGCCGCCGGCTCGTCGGCGCCGACGGGCGCGAGCGGGCCGACGGCGGCGAGGAGCGCGGCCGACGGCGGGTCGGCGACGTCAGGCAGGTCAGCGGGCATGCCGCGACGCTAGGAGCCGGCACGGACGCCCCGCGAGCGCCCGCCGCCCGGCCTGGGGACGACCGACGCGGCCGGCGGCTGTGGACGGCTCGACGCCCGCCCGCCGAGCGGCCGAGCCCGTGAGCCCGCCCGCCGAGCGGCCGCAGGCCGAGCCCCGGTCAGTCCCCGAACGCCAGCGCCGTGGCGGTGCCCAGCGCGGACGGCACCGCGGCGAGGTACGCGTGCGCGACGTCCCACGGCTCGAGGCCGGTGGCCTGGACGCCCGCGGTGTCGTTCTCCTCGTGCGCGAGCACGGCGGCGAGCACCTGGCCGAGCCGGCCCTCGTGCCGCAGCAGCGCGGCCGACATGGCCTCGGAGACGCCGGTGCGGGCGAGCAGCTCGGTGAGGTCGAACCGCTGCTGCGCGGCGACCGCGGACAGCAGGCCGACGGTGTAGCCGGCGTCCTCCCCGGCGAGGGAGTGGCAGGTCATGGCGCGGGTGAGGACGGACCAGAGCGCGGCCACGGAGGCGGGCTTGGCGTCGATCAGCGAGGCGATGGCCAGGGCGTGCAGCTGCCGCGGCCCGACGAGCACGACGGCCTGCAGCACGGAGTCGATCTCCCGCCGGAGCCCGAAGGCGGAGGAGTTGACCAGGTGCAGGACGCGCATGGACAGCTCGGGGTCGGAGGCGACGGTGCGCACGACGGTCTGCTGGTCGACGGGCTCGGTGGACAGCACGCGCAGCAGCTCGAGGCACTGCAGCTCCCCGGCGGAGAACGTGCGGCGCACGGGCGGGGGGTCGCGGTGGAACATCGGGCCCTGCAGCAGGTCGGCGCCGAGCGACTGCGCGAGCTCGAGGCGCTCGGTGCTGTCGGTGTGCTCGGCGACGACGGTGGCCCCCGCGGCGTGGGCGCGGGCGACGAGCTCGGCGCAGTGGTCGGCGCCGCGCTGCAGGTCGATCTTGACGACGGAGACCCGGTCGAGCAGCTGCTCCTGCGGCGCGGAGCCGTCGTAGTCGGCCAGCGCGAGCCGGATGCCGCGGACGGTCGCGGCGGCGGCCAGGGTGTCGATGTCCTCGCGCCGCGCGAGCGCCGGGGTGATCTCCAGCATGAGCCGCTCGGCGTCGTACCAGACGGCGGTGGTGCCGGACAGCAGGCCGGCGGTCGCCCGCAGCA